>JACCVM010000140.1 GCA_013698135.1 Euzebyaceae bacterium
CACCATCAACTACCCGGTGATCATGGCCGGGGGCGTCATCGCCAGCATCCCGGTGCTGGCGCTGTACGTGTTCGCGCAGCGCTACATCATCGAAGGCGTCTCCCGCAGCGGCATCAAGGGTTGAGCCGGCGTATGCAGCTGGTGACCCATGCCCGCCGGATGGCCCTCGTGGTCGTGCTGGCGAGCGCCTGTGGGTCACCGGCCGGTGTCGATGCCACTACCCCCGCGGCGTCGGCACCGGCTACAACCTCCGCCGAGTACAGCAATCCCGTGTTCACCCCGGTGCTGGCCGACCCGACCGTCCTACGTACCGACGACGGCAGCTTCTACGCGTACGGCACGGAGGACGACTGGGGCGACGGCGAAGGGCCTCGGCAGATCCCCATCGTGCGCTCGGCCGACCTGGTCACCTGGAGCTACGTCGGCGAAGCCTTCTCTGGCGCCGGGTCGCGACCCGACTGGAAGGAGCAGGGCTTCCTGTGGGCCCCTGACATCGCCCGCATCGGCAAGCGCTTCTTGCTGTACTACTCGCTGTCGATCTGGGGCGACGCCAACCCCGGCATCGGCGTGGCGACCGCCGACTCGCCCGAAGGCCCGTTCACCGACCGCGGCAAGGTTCTCGACAGCAAGGGCAGCGGCGTCGCCAACTCGATCGACCCGATGTTCTACCTCGACCAGGGCAAGCCATACCTGTTCTGGGGCAGCTTCAACGGCATCTACGGGATCCGGCTGACCCAGGACGGCATGGCTGTCGCCGGCAAGAAGTTCCGCATCGCCGGGGACCCCTACGAGGCGCCTTACATCATCCGGCGCAACGGTGCGTACTGGTTCTTCGGCTCGCTGGGCTCGTGCTGCGAGTTCGAGAACAGCACCTACCACGTCGCCGTCGGCCGCGCCCACCAACTGCGGGGTCCCTATGTCGACGCCGAGGGCACCGACCTGCGCGACGGCGAAGGGACGCTGCTGCTCGACAAGGGCGAGCGGTACGTCGGCCCCGGACACAACGCCGTCGTCCGCGACGACGCCGGCGACGACTGGATCGTCTACCACGCGATCGCCTACGACGATCCGACCCTGCCCAGCGGCGACAACCGCCGGCCTCTGTTCATCGACCCGCTGGTTTGGGCCGACGGCTGGCCGACCGTTGCGGGGCAGTCCCCCAGCCAGCAGCCCGTTGCAGCCCCCGTCATCCGCACCACCCCATGACCGGTTCTGAGGAGAGCATGATGCGTCCATCATCTCGTGTCCTACCGCGTCGCTACATGAGGACAGCAGCCACCGTCCGTCCCTTGCGCAGGGCGAGCCGACTGTTGCTGTTCGCCGGGCTGATCGCGGCGCTGCTCGCCCCTCAGGGCGTCGCCGGTGCGAGCGCCACGACAGCAAGCGCCACCACAGCACAACAGGCCGGCTCAGTCCGCAGCACCTGGACGTACCGCAACCCGCTGGACCTGCGCACAAGGGCAGGCGAGGCCGTCGAGACCTGTGCCGACCCGGCCGTGCTACGGGGCCAGGAGCGCGGCGACAAACGCTGGTATCTGTTCTGCACCACCGACCCGCTCAGTGGCGATGACCGCAACGCCGACGGCGACTACAACTTCCGGCTCATCCCCACCTTCACGTCACATGATCTGGTGAACTGGACCTACCGGGGTGACGTGTTCGACGAGCGCCCGGAGTGGATGGGCGACGGGGGCCCGTGGGCGCCCGAGCCGTTCTACGCCAACGGCCAGTACTACCTGTACTACACCGCCCCCAACGTCCCCAGCGGCGGCAGCGCGATCGGCGTGGCCACCAGTCCCACCCCCCTTGGGCCGTGGACCGACAAGGGCAGCCCGGTGGTCGAGCCGCACGCGCCGCCTACAGGCGAGGGCCTGCGCTGGGTGTTCGACCCCGAGGTGATCAACGCCAACGGCAGGCGCTTCATCTACTACGGCAGCTACTTCGGCGGTCTATCGGTGCGCCGGCTGTCGCCCGACGGCCTTGAGTCAGACCCGGCGACGCAGTCCGAGGTCGCGATCGGTGACCGCTACGAGGGAACCCAGATCATCAAGCGTCGCGGGTGGTACTACCTGCTGGGTTCGGCAACGAACTGCTGTGCGGGCCCCCTGACCGGCTACAGCGTGTTCGCCGGGCGCTCCCGCAGTCCCCGCGGACCCTTCGTCGACCGCGACGGCGACTCGCTGCTCGCCGGCCGGGTCGGCGGCACGCCGGTCATCAGCATGAACGGCAACCGCTGGGTCGGCACCGGCCACCACGACGTCATCAACGACTTCGACGGCCAGCAGTGGATGATCTACCACGCGATCGACCGCGACGACCCCTACCTGCGTGAGCCGGGCGGCATCAACAAGCGCCCCGCCCTGCTGGACCCGCTGGACTGGCGCAACGGCTGGCCGACCGTACAGGCCCGTCGCTGGGCGTCCGACCGGCGGATGCCGGCGCCCGCGGCCCAACCGGGACAGACCAGCACCTACCGGCCCCGGTTCCTCGGCATCGACCGCAACGGCCCCCGGATCAAGGGCCCGACCGACACCTTCAACCGCCGGCGCGTCGAGCCGGGCTGGGAGTGGGTCCGCGAGCCCGATCCGGACACCTACGGCACCGAAGACGGCCGCTTCATCTTCCAGACCCAGGCCGCCGACCTGTTCGTCGACAGCAACACCGCGTCGGTGCTGACCCGACCCGCTCCTCGCGGGAACTTCATGATGACGACCAAGGTGAACATCGACGTGCCACCCGAAGGCTGCTGCTACAACTTCGTGCAGGCCGGGCTGGTGGCCTACGGCGACGACGACAACTTCCTGAAGCTGACCAACACCTCGATCTTCGGCACCCGCCAGACCGAGTGGGCCAAGGAACTCAAACCGGTTCCCGACGGCTACCCGCGCTACGGCAACAGCGTCGTCGGTGCTCCGGGGAACTGGACGTTCCTGCGCATCGTCGTCAAGCGCAACGCCGACGGCGAGCAGCACTACACCGGCTACAGCCGCCATCCGGGCGGACACTGGGTGCGTGGCGGTACCTGGGTCCATGACCTCGGCGATGATTTCCGCATCGGACTGGTGTCGATGGGCGGCGACGGATTCACCGCCCAGTTCGCCTACGTCCGCGTACACCGACTGCGGCATTGAGTCAACCGACCTACACGAACCCGGTCCACGACGGCTACTTCGCGGATCCGGCCGTGCTCCGCGTCGCGGACGAATATTGGGCCTACGGCACCGGGTCGGCTCCGGGCGGACGACCATTCCAGGTCCTGCGCTCGGTCGACCTGGTGCATTGGGAGCCGGTCGGCGGCGCCCTTGAGCCGTATGCGACCTCTGGCGGCCAGGACTGCTGGGCGCCCGAGGTTGCCGTGGACGGTGGCACCTTCTACCTGTACTACTCGGTCGGCGTAGGCGACCGCAGTCACCGGCTGCGTGTCGCCATCGCCGACGACCCCGCCGGTCCGTTCGTCGACTCCGGGCGCCTGCTGACACCGAGGGAACGCTTCGCCATCGACCCGCACCCCTTCCGCGACTTCGACGGGCAGTGGTACCTGTACTACGCCCGCGACGTGCTGGACGGCGAGCGGGTGGGCACCGCGCTGGCGGTGGATCGGCTGGTCGACATGACGACATTGGCCGGCGATCCCCGTCCCGTGCTGCGCGCCAGCGCCGACTGGCAGCTGTTCGAGGCGCAGCGGGCCATCTACGGCGGCGTCCACGACTGGTACACCCTCGAAGGCCCCTTCGTCGTCGCAAGAGCGGGCCGCTACTTCTGCTTCTACTCGGGCGGTCGCTGGGACGGCTCGGGCTACGGGGTCTCCTACGCCGCCGCCGACCACCCACTGGGACCTTTCACCGAGCCCGTCACCGAGGGGCCCGCAGTGCTGCGGACCGTGCCCGGCGCCGTGCTCGGCCCGGGGCACAACGTCGTCGTCACGGCTGACGACGGCAGCGACTACCTCGTCTACCACGCCTGGGATCCCGCGGGCACCGCCCGGCGGATGTGCATCGACCGCCTCGAGTGGGACCTCGACGGTCCCTGCGCAACCACCCCGACGACGACCCCGCAACCGGTGCCGGTGGTGCGGGCGGGCGCGGCGCGGCAGTGAGCGCATCCTCGGTCGAGGTCGTCGTCCCCGCACGACTGCGGCGTGAGCGGATGCGGTCGGTCATCAACGACCGCGACTTCGTCCGCGTCGCCGACCTGTCGCTGATGTTCGGGATCTCCGAGGTCACCGTCCGCTCCGACCTCGACGAGCTGGCGCATCGGGGGCAAGTCCGCCGGATCCGCGGTGGCGCCGTGCCCCGCGCAGAGTCGGCTGCGGAGCGATCCTTCGAGGAGAGTGCTGGCGCCAACGCCGCCGAGAAGGACGCAATCGGCAGGGCCGCCGCGGCCCTGGTCGCCGCCGGTGACACGATCCTGCTCGACGTCGGAACCACCACCAACGCCGTCGCGCGCGCCCTGGTCGACCGCGCCGACCTGTCCGATGTCGTGGTGCTGACCAGCGGGCTCAACATCGCGCTGACCCTGGAGCCGGCGATCCCGCGCTTCACCGTCGTCGTCACGGGCGGCACCTTGCGGCCGCTGCAGCACAGCCTCGTCGACCCGCTGGCGGGCGTGGTGCTCGACCGCATCAACGTGGGCACCCTGTTCCTCGGCTGCAACGGCGTCGACCCCGAAGGCGGGGTCACCAACATCAACCTGCCGGAGGCCGACGTGAAGCGGCGGATGCTGGCCGCCGCACGCCGGCGGGTGGTCACCGCCGACGGCTCCAAGGTCGGCGACGTGGCACTGGCCCACCTGTGCGATGTCGCCGCCGTGGACCTGCTGATCACCTCGGCGTCGGCCGATCCACAGATCCTGCAGCGGCTGCAAGAGCAGGGCCTGGAGATACTGGTGACATGACGGCGACCGCGTGGACCCACATCCCGGCAGCCAGCACGATGCCGCGGCACACCCTGCGCCACCCCGACGGGCGCTGCCTGTACGTCTACGGTCCGCTGCGTGGCGGCCTGCGGGCCGACGAGACGCCGACCCCTCCGCCGACCGCATTGCACCAGCGCTGCGACCTGTTGACCGGTGGCTGGGTCGCCATCTCCCCGTCACGCAACGCCCGCCCCCAGACGGGGGCCGACGTGCCGACGACCCCCGCGTCGGACCGCTCGCCGAGCTGCCCGCTGTGCCCCGGCGGTCCTGAGGTGCCATTCTCCTATGACGCGGCGGTCTTCGAGAACCGCTTCCCGTCGCTGTCCCCGCACCCACCACCACCACCCCGCAACCAGGATCTGGCGGTGCCGTCGTTCGGTCGCTGCGAGGTCGTGCTGTACACCGAGTCCCACGTCGGTTCACTGGCGACGCTGACGCCCTTGCAAGTGGCGCGCGTTGTCGCCGTCTGGCGGGACCGGTCGCGGGATCTGTGGGCGCAACGCCGGCACCGCCACGTGCTCATCTTCGAAAACCGCGGGGAGGAAGTTGGCGCCACCCTGTCCCACCCACACGGTCAGATCTACGCCTTCGACCGGCTGCCACCGCTGACCGCCCGGCGTGTCTCGACACTGGTCGAGCACCGCGACCGGGCTGGGCGCTGCCTGTCGTGCGAGATCGTGGCTCGCGACGACCGGGCGGCAGAACGCGCGGTTGCGCACAACGACTCGTTCGCGGTGGCGGTGCCCTACGCCGCGCGCTGGCCCTACGAGGTCCACGTGCGCGCACGGCGTCACGGGCTGCGCCGCCTCGGCGACCTGACGCCGTCCGAGCGCCTGGATCTGGCCGCCGCCCTCCAGGAGGTCGTGATCCGCTACGACGGGCTGTTCGGCACCGACCTGCCGTACATGATGGTCGCCCAGGAAGCCCCAGCAGGCGACGACGGCCAGCCCCAAGCCGACTGGCACCTGTCGTTCGAGTTCCTGCCGCCTCATCGCAGCGCCACCAAGCTGAAGGTTCGCGCGTCAGTGGAGACCTCGACGGGGCTGTTCATCAACGACACGCTGCCGGAGATGTCGGCCGCGGCGCTCGCCGACGTCGCGGTGCCGCCGCGATCATGGGACGGCATCACCGTCCCCGACACCCAGCCGGCATGACCGTGCCAATGGAAACCGACACCGCAGCCGACTGCTTCCAGCTCGACGCGGCCGAGCCGGCGGCAGACGGCATCCGACGGGTGGTCGTCACCCAGCTCGACGCCGCCATCGCCGACCTGGCCGGCCACGCCGAGGACGCCGCCACCGTCCATGGGGCTCGCAAGTCCTGCAAGCGGGTGCGAGCTGCACTGCGCCTGTCGCGCAAGGCGCTGGGCGGCGACTGCTACCGGCAGGCCAACACCGAGGTCCGAGACGCGGCTCGCACCCTGTCCAGGGCACGCGACGTGGTGGTGTTGCAGACCGCCTTCGATCAGCTGCTCACCTCGGCGGGCCGGACCCGCAGCTTCGCCGCGGTGCGACGGCGCCTTGACACCGCCGCCTCGGCGGAGGCGGCCGACAGCAGCGGCGCCGCGGCCGAGGCGGTCACCCGCCTGCAGGGGGTGCGCGAGGGCGTGCTCCAGTGGCCGCGCAAGGCCGACGACTGGAAGCTGCTGGGATCAGGCTTGCAACGCATCTACGGCAAGGGCCGCGACGCGATGACCGCTGCGGTGGCCGACCCGTCCGACGAGTCGCTGCACGACTGGCGCAAGTCGACGAAGTATCTGTGGCACGCCTTGGAACTGCTGCGCCCCGCCTGGCCGGAGCTGCTCAAGCCGCTGGCCAAGCAGGCCCACGCGCTGTCCGACCTGCTCGGCGACGACCACGACCTGGCCGTGCTGGCGACGGTGCTGGAGTCCGACGGCGGCCTGCCGGTGACCCTGCAGCGGTTGATCGACCAACGCCGAGCCGAATTGCAACGCGAC
>JACCVM010000011.1 GCA_013698135.1 Euzebyaceae bacterium
CCTCCGGCAACCCAGGGGCAAGCGTCGAATCCGCCGTCGAAGAGGGCGACAGGTCCATCGGGCGGGCGCGGCGTTGCCTGCCGTTCAGCATGTCGAGGCAGACGTTGGTCGCGATGCGATACAGCCAAGTTCGCAGCGCGGCCCTGCCCTCGAAGCGGTCGAGATTCCGCCACGCCCGCACCAGCGTCTCCTGCACGGCGTCTTCCGCTTCGAACGCCGATCCCAGCATCCGGTAGCAGTAGGCCGTCAGCTCGACGCGATGCTGCTCCAGCCGCAGCTCCACGTCTTGGGACCCGCGCGGTGTCGGGCGCGCAGACGTGTCCGGTGTCGTTGCAAGGTCAGTCATCCGCCGCTCCCTCCCTGAACCGCCAACACAACTACGAGGAACCCTGCCCGCGCAACACCATAGGCGACATGGCGCGGAACTCGAAGACGGCTTCGTCCCGCAACCGAGGCGGGCTTCGAGCCGCTGGCGGTCCCGGCTCAGGTGCCCTTGCTAGCGCGCACGATGGCGCTGTGCATGCCGTCGGCGACCTCGTGGGTGGGCGTGATCGCGATATCGGTGAAGCCGGCAGCGGCCAGGCCTTCGCGGTACTCGGCGTCGGACAGGGCGCCGGCGATGCAGCCCACATAGCTGCCGCGCTCGCCACGCTCGGAAGCGGTGAGGTGATCGCCCGCCACCACGTCGCTGATGCCGATCCGGCCGCCAGGTCGCAGGACACGGTGCATCTCGGCCAGGGCAGCGGGCTTGTCCACCGACAAGTTGATCACGCAGTTGGAGATGATGACGTCCACCGACGCGTCGGGCAGCGGGATGGCCTCGATGTGACCGGCGAGAAACTCGACGTTGGTGGCGCCAGCCTCGGCGGCGTTGCGGCGGGCGAGATCCAGCATCTCGCCGGTCATGTCCACGCCGTAGGCCTTGCCGCTTGGTCCGACGCGGCGGGCGGACAGCAGGACGTCGATGCCGCCGCCGGAGCCCAGGTCGAGCACGGTCTCGCCTTCGCGCAGCTCCGCGACGGTGATGGGGTTCCCACAGCCGAGGCTGGCCAGCCGGGCGGCGTCGGGCAGCTCCGCCCGCTCATCGAGGCTGTACAGGGCGGCGCCGAAGCCTTCCTCAGCGCTCGGCCCGCAGCCACAGCTGTCCCCGCAGCTACTGTCGCCACAGCAGTCGTGGCCGGTGGTCGCGGCGGCGGCGTAGCGGGCGCGGACCTGCTCGCGCAGCTCGTCGCGGGTCGAGGTGGTATCGGTCATGACGAGTCTCCTGTCAGGGTGGCGACGCCGGCCAGCCGGCGCATCGCAACGTGGTCGAGGGCGTAGTAGGCCCAGGTGCCGCGCTGCTCGCGGATGAGCAGCCCGGCGTCGACGAGCTTGCGGAGGTGGTGGCTGACCGTCGGCTGCGTGATGCCCAGGGACGGGGTGAGGTCGCAGACGCACACCGGGGCGGCGGCCACCGCCAGCAGGTTCACGATGCGCACGCGATGGGGGTCACCGAGTGCCTTGAACAGCGCCGCGGTGGCTACCGCCTCCTCGGCCGACAGCTGCGGTGCGTCAAGCGGGGCGCAGCAGCCCATGACCGGCGCAGGGGTCGCCTTGGTATCCATAGCATCGTAAGCATCGACGTTCATCGATGCCACCATAGCGGCTGCATCGACGTTCATCAATCTGGTGTCGGATCTGAGCGTGGGGGGCGGGGTCTCGACCGCTACTGGCCCACCCTCCCGTCGATCCGTTCGCGCAGCAGGTCGGCGTGCCCGTTGTGCCGGGCGTACTCCTCGATCATGTGCACGAGCAGCTCGCGCAGCGAGATCGGGCCCTGGTCGGGATCGTTCCCGGTGATGTCGAGATCAGGCGCCTCCGCCACGAACCGATCCGCAAACGCGACCTCGGCCCGCCACGCGTCCCACGCCTCCGCGACAACCTCGAGGTCGGCCACGGCACCATTGAAGTCTCCGTCGGCGCCGGGGCTGGAGGAGAAAAGCCGCGGAGCCTCCTGCCTGGCCATCCTTCGCCGGAACCAGCCGCGCTCCACCTCGGCCATGTGACGCACCAACCCGAGCAGCGACAGCGTGGAGGGCTCCACGGAGCGACGAGCCATGTCGGCGGCGTC
>JACCVM010000198.1 GCA_013698135.1 Euzebyaceae bacterium
AGGCCTCCGATCCGTTCTGGTCGGTGTTCAAGAACGGCGTCGACGCCGCGGCCGAGAAGATGGGCGCCACGGCCAACTACAGCGCACCCGATACCTTCGACATGGTCGCCATGGCCCAGCTCATCGATGCCGCCGTAGCCAAGAACCCCGACGGCCTGGTGGTCTCGGTGCCCGACTTCCCGGCGCTGCAGGACTCGCTCGCCGCAGCCAACGAAGCCGGGATCCCGATCATCACCGTGAACTCGGGATCGGACAACTACCAGGAGATCGGCGCCCTGACCCACGTCGGCCAGGACGAAACGGTCGCCGGGCGGGGTGCTGGCGCCAGGATGGCCGAGGATGGCGCCACGAAGGTGATCTGCATCAACCAGGAGGTCGGCAACGCAGGTCTCGACGCCCGCTGCAACGGCGCCAAAGAGGCCATCGAGGAAGCCGGTGGTTCCCTCGAAGTCGTCCAGGTCGACCTGAACGACGCCGCCGGCGCTCAGAGCACAATCGAGTCGACGCTGCAGGCCGACGCCGAGATCGACGGTGTGCTGGCCCTCGGCCCGACCGGTGCCGGACCGGCTCTCGCCGCGCTGCAGGGGCTCAACAAGGCCGGTGACGTGCAGCTGGCGACGTTCGACATCAACACCGAGGTGATCGACGCCATCGCCGCCGGCGACATGTCGTTCGCCATCGACCAGCAGCAGTACCTGCAGGGGTACCTGCCGATCGTGTTCCTGACGCTCAACAAGCAGAACCTCAACACCGTCGGTGGTGGTCAGCCGATACTGACAGGCCCGGGTTTCGTCACTGCCGACAACGCCGAGCAGATCAAGGAGCTGGCCGCAGCAGGGACCAGGTAGAACCACGAGACGACATCGAACCGCTGCTGTTCGGGGAGGGCTCGCCCTCCCCGGACCGGCGAGATGGGGGTAACGACATGGGGATGCCGACATGACGACGGCAACGGCGCCGACACCAACGGTCGCCGATGAGGTGCACACCACCGACGAACGGCTGGCCAGGCTGTCACCGTGGAAGCGCCTGCTGGTGCGACCCGAGTTCGGTGCGCTGGCGGGGGCGGTCGTGGTGTGGCTGCTGTTCGCCTGGCAGGCAAAGAGCGTGTGGTTGAGCTGGCAGGGCACCGCCACCTACCTCGACACCTCGGCGGCCTACGGCTTGACGGCCGTGGCAGTCGCCTTGTTGATGATCGGCGGCGAGTTCGACCTGTCTGCGGGTGTCATGACTGGCACGACAGGAATGTTCGCCGCCCTGTTCGCAGTGCACAGCGGGTTGAACCTGTGGCCGGCGATGGGTCTGTCGCTCATCATCGCCCTGTTCATCGGGTTCCTCAACGGCGCGATGGTGGTCAAGTCGGGACTGCCGAGCTTCATCGTCACGCTCGGCACGTTCTTCGCGCTGCGCGGCTTCAACCTCTGGCTGACCCAGCAAGTGACGAACCAGACTCAGGTAACGGGAATCAGCGAGGCATCTGGCTACGACTTCGCCCGCAAGGTGTTCGCCGCCGACATCGTCAGGATCGGTGGCGTCGGGTTCAGGGTCTCGATCCTGTGGTTCCTCGGCATGGTCGCAATCGGCGCCTGGGTGCTGCTGCGAACGAGGGTCGGCAACTGGATCTTCGCCGTCGGCGGCAACCGCGACGCCGCCCGGATGAGTGGCGTGCCCGCCAACGCCACGAAGATCGGGCTGTTCATGACCGTCGCCCTGTGTGGCTGGGTGCACGGCATGGTCGTGTTGATGCAGACCAACCGGTCGAACGTGATCGAAGGCGTCGGTCAAGAGTTCTTCTTCATCATCGCCGCCGTGCTCGGCGGATGCCTACTGACGGGAGGCTTCGGCTCGATCGTCGGCGCCGGACTTGGCTGCCTGATCCTCGGCATGACGGCGCGGGGCATCTCGTTGGCGGGATGGGACAACAACCTGTACTTCCTGTTTCTCGGTGTGATCCTGCTGCTCGCCGCGTTCTCCAACGAGTGGATCCGCCGCTGGGCTCGCACGGCGTCGAGACCCACCGTGAAGGTCCCCGATGTCGCCGAGACCGGCTCGACCGGTGCGACGGGAGGTGGGTGACATGGCTGAGCTGCTCGAGATGCAGCGGCTGTCCAAGTACTTCGGCAACGTCATCGCCCTACACCAGATCACCACGAGCG
>JACCVM010000204.1 GCA_013698135.1 Euzebyaceae bacterium
GGCTCGGCCTGCGCGTCCCGCCGGCCTGGACGCGGCCATGAGACGACTGGTTGCGGTGGCGCTGGGCGCGATCGCCGCCGTGGCGCTGCTGGCCTGGCCGGCCGCGGCGCACCCTCTCGGCAACTTCACGACCAACACCGCCGCCGCCATCGTGGTCCATCCGGACCGTTTCGCCATCACCTACGTGGTGGACCTGGCTGAGATCCCCGCCCTGCAAGCGGTGCAGCGTGCCGACGCCGACGGCAACGGCACGCTCGATGACGCGGAGTCGCGCCGCTACCGGACTCAGCAGTGTGTCACGCTGGCCGATGGCCTGCAGGTGGAGGCGGACGGAACGCGGATGCCGCTGACGGTCGAGCGCAGTGAGCTAGCGTTTCGACCGGGCCAGGCCGGGCTGGACACCCTGCGTCTGACCTGTGCCCTGCGCGCCGCCCTCCCCTCACCGGGAAGCGAGACTGTCCTGACCCTGTCGGACACCAACCTGGCCGACCGTGTCGGATGGCGCGAAATCACCGCGACCGGGCAGGGCATGACGCTGCCCGACAGCGACGTGCCGACCACGAGCAGCAGCGCCCAGCTGACCGCGTACCCGCAAGACCAGCTGCAGTCGCCGTTGGACCAGCGCAACGCGACGCTACGGGTGCGGCCGGGCCCCGGCTCGGCGTTCGCGGGACCGGCAGCCTTGGGCAACGCGCTGCCGAGCGGCGTTGACCGGCTCGCGGAGTCGTTCACCGCCCTGGTCTCCACCCGGTCGCTCACGCCGGCATTCGCGCTGCTGGCGGTTGGTCTGGCGCTGCTGCTGGGGTCACTGCACGCCCTGGCCCCCGGCCACGGCAAGACCGTCGTGGCCGCCTATCTGGTCGGACGGGAGGGCTCGGCGCAACAGGCCCTCGGCCTTGGCGCCACCGTCGCCGTGACGCACACCATGGGGGTGCTGGCCCTTGGCGTGCTGCTGTCGGTGACTGACGCGATCGCGCCGCAGCGGCTGTACCCGCTGCTGGGTGTGGCCAGCGGGCTGCTGTTCGCCGGGGTCGGCTTGTTGCTGCTGCGCCAGGCGTGGTGGGCCCGGCGGTCCGGTGGCCATGACCATGTGCACGGCCACGAACACCCCCACGACCACGCAGGCGGCCACGACCATGCGGAGGGCCATGAGCACGCGGGCGGTCACGACCACTCCCGCGATCACTCCCCCGGCCATGATCACTCCCAGGGCCATGCTCGGCCCGGGCTGTCATGGCGCAGTCTGGTGGCGCCTGGTCTGGCCGGCGGGCTCGTGCCGAGCCCGTCCGCGTTGGTCGTGCTCCTCGGCGGGATCGCCCTGGGAAGGGCCTGGTTCGGCGTCACCCTGGTGATCGCCTACGGCATCGGCATGGCTGCGGCGCTGGTCGGCGCCGGCTACCTGCTGGTGCGGGCGCGCGAGCGGATGGCTCGCCGGGTGGCTCGCCACCGGCCCGGCCGCCTGGTGCGGCTGGGACAGGTCTTGCCGCTGGTCACCGCCGCCCTGGTCACCACCGGTGGCCTGGTCCTCGCCGCCCGGGCCATGGCCGGGGCCTGAACGCGAGACACGTGCGCTACTGCCTTCGCTACTTGAGCGCGGGCTAAGGCCCGACGCCGCCGTCCTCGCAGTGGCGCCGCAACCGGGCCAAGCTGCGGCGGAACAACCGGGTGACGTGCGGCACAGCCAGCGCCTGCGCCACCGCATCGCCCAGCCGCCCGAGGGGTGCGTCGATCTCCTCCCACCAGGTGAAGTCGATCCCCTCGGCGGACGGTGCCAGCTCGAAGGCGCCGTAACCCCGGATGAGCCACCCGTCGTGGCGCACGGCGATCCGCCGTTGCGGTTGCCACTCGGTGACGACCAAGACGTCGGTGACGACGATCCCCGCGACGATGTTCGTCGGGCAGTGCAGCACCACGCCAACGCCCTCGCGGTGCCGACTGACGACGCGAACTTGGCGTGCGTCGACCATCCAGCGGGGCTGACGCTCCCAGTCGACGAGGACGTCCCACACGCGTTCGGGCGGCGCCTGGATGTGCAGGCGGACCTCGACGCGAGCCACGTGCCCTCCCGCCCGGCCGCGGACCGTCCGCACCCATTGGGAACCCGAGTATCCGTCAAGTAGCCTCGGGGCGACGACGACGGGCTGTTCGCGCGAAGCGCGGCACCGTCGAGCCCGCCGACGGCGGCGCCAAGGCGCCCCTCGTGTGGGCGGGTGCGCCTGCACGGGTGCGCCCCATTCGAGCGACGGAGCAGGGATGTTCATAGAGCTGAACGGGGTCAGGCACCACTACATCAGCATGGGCGAGGGACCACCGGTCGTGTTGGTCCACGGCCTCGGCGGCACCCTGCACGCGTGGTACGGGGTGCTGGAGAACCTGTCCCTGCACCACCACGTCGTCGCCTTGGACCTGCGCGGTCACGGTCGCAGCGACAACGGCGCGACGACGATCTCCATCCAGTCGCTGGCCGCCGACGTCGAAGCGTTGATCGCCTCCCTGGAGCTTCCAGCCGTGACGCTGGTGGGCCATTCGATCGGGACCCTGATCGCGCAGCAACTGGCATCGACCCGGTCCGAGATCGTCGACAACCTCGTCTTGGTCGGCGGGATCTCACACTTCGAACCACCGGCCAAGGACGCCTACGTCAAGCGCGCCGAGATGGTGGAGGCCGACGGCATGGATGCCCTGGTCGACGACTGGATCCCCGGGGCGCTGGCGCCGCGGACACGGGCCAAGCTGCCGCAGCTGGTGGGCCTGCTGCGCGAGATGTTCCTGCGCAACCAGCCGGCCGCGTATGCCCAGACGTGCCGCGCCCTGGCCAAGGCGCCGACGATCAGCCACAGCGACATCGGCCAACCGACTCTGCTGCTGGTGGGTGACCATGACCGGTCCACGCCGATTGCGATGACCGAGGAGCTGCACCGGCTCATCCCCGTCTCCTCGGTCCGAGTCATCGCCGGTGCGGCGCACTGGGTGGCGCTCGAGCAGCCCGACGCGCTGGCGGCCGCCATCCTGGAGTATCTGACCTAAAGGCCTCCTCTGCGGTAAGCACTCAAGGGCGGCGCCCGCCGCCCTACGTCGGCGGTGAGAAAGACCCGTCGTCGACATTCGTGGGTACCGGCGTCTTGGCAGCTTCGGGCGGTGCCGTCGCCGCCGGCGATTCGGCCCTCCCGTGCCCACGTTGCTGGTAGCGCGCGGCCAGACAGGCCAGGAAGAGCTCAGGCGCCGTGCCGGGGGGCGGCGTGTGCGCGACCTTGACCGCCAGCCCGCCGGCGAGGTCGCTGGCCAGGTGCGCCCGCCGGGATTGCGGTAGAGAGCCGGCCCGCAACAGGTAGGCACGCAGGGCGTCGTAGTTGGCGGCGGACAGACCGGAGGGGTCGATCGTCTCGGCATAGGACTCGGCGCCGTTCGGCACCGCGAAGGTGGCAACCTGCGGCCTTGCCGCCCCGGTGCGCTCCCGCAGGACGACGGTGCCGGCCACCAGGTCGCCGAGACGCTGATGGCGGCGGCTGACCAGCGCCGTCACGACCGCACCCGCCCCCGCCGTCAACCCGAAGTCGACCAGCGAAAGGGCGGCGCGCACAGCGGCGTGGCGGAAGCGCACCGGCGCGCCTTCGACGGTCACCACCCGCAGACCCATCGCGGCCTTGCCCAGGGTGCGACCCCGCCACAACGTCTCCAACCCGATCGGGTAGCCGAACAGCACCACGACGTTGAGCACCAGGAACAGGCTGATGGTCACCCAGGTGGGCAGTCCAGTCCCGCCGGAGTCCAGCAGGTAGACGGTGCCAACGTTGAGGCCGACCAGGATGGTGCCGATCACGCAGTAATCCAGCAGTAGTGCGGCCCCACGCGAACCGACCCCGGCCTCCTCGAAGTCGAGGCGCACCGCCTCAGGGGTGACGATCCCATGCTCAGCTCGCGCCATGAACCCCTCCTACGCGGCGGCCGACAGCCCTATCCTGCCTGCGGTGGACATCGACCGCTTCATCTCCAGCAATCGGCCCGCCTGGCAGCGACTTGAGCAGCTGTCGCGCCGGGCCGGGCGGGATCCGCGCCGGCTGAACGCCGACGAGCTCGACGAGCTGGTGCGGCTGTACCAGCGGGTGTCCAGCCACCTGTCCACCGCGCGGACCTACCTGCGTGACCCAGCGCTGACCGCGGAGCTGACGCGGCTGACCGCGCGCTGTAGTGCCGTGGTGTACGGCAGCAGACCAAGGACCTGGCGGGCCGCCGTGCGCTTCGTCACCGACACGTTCCCCGCCGCGCTCTGGCACGCGCGCGCCTTCGTGCTGATCTCGGCGCTGCTGTTCATCGTTCCTGCCGCGGCGCTGGCCTTCTGGCTGGCCGGCTCCCCGGTGGCGCTGGACGTCGCCATTCCCCCGGCATTGCAGGAGGCGTACGTCGAAGAGGACTTCGCCGCCTACTACTCATCGAGCCCCTCGGCGCAGTTCACCTCCGAGGTCAGCACCAACAACATCCGGGTTGGCATCCTGGCTTTTGCGGCGGGGATCTTGCTGTGCCTGCCGACAGCGGCGCTGCTGGCGTTCAACGGCCTCAACCTGGGAGTGGCGGCAGGGCTCTTCGCCGCGGTCGGTGAGCAGCCGCGCTTCTGGGGGCTGATCCTGCCCCATGGCCTGCTGGAGCTGACCGCCGTGTTCATCGCGGGCGGCGCCGGCCTGCGGTTGGGATGGACGCTGGTCGACCCGGGCGACCGGGCTCGCGGCGAGGCCCTGATCGAAGAGGGCCGCCGGGCGGTGGTCATCGTCATCGGGCTGGTGGTCGTGTTCTGCATCGCCGGCCTGATCGAGGGCTTCGTCACTGGGTCGCCGCTGCCGACGTGGGTCCGGGTCGGCATCGGCGCCGTCACCGAGACGGTCTTCGTCGCCTACGTCGTCATCCGCGGCCGCGCGGCGGCAGTTCGGGGGCTGACCGGGTCGCTGGGCGAGGACAACCAGGCCGGCTGGTCGACGGCGCCCTCATAGCCGCCCGGTCACAGCCGCCCCGTCATAGTCGCCCGGTCGACTTGACCTTCAGGTAGGCATCGGCCAGCTCAGGCGCCAGGCGCCCTGGTGGCGCGTCGATCACCACGGCCCCCAGCCCGCGCAGCCGCGCCACCGTGTACCGCCGCTGGTCGGTGGCCTGCACGGCCGCCGCCTTGCGGTAGGCGGCGCCTGCCTCGACCGGCACCGCCGACGCCCACCGCGCCACCACGGGGTCACGCACCGCGGCGATGACCACCAGGTGGTCGCGAACCACCAGTGGCAGCGCCGGCATCAGTGTCTCGGCCACCGCCTGCTCGGCCAGCTCGGTCAGCACGACCAGCAGCGCACGCCGACGGAAGCGCCCGAGTGTCTCGACGAAGGCGCCGCGGTAGTCGCTTTCCACCAGCTCGGGCTCCAGCCGGTACATCGACTCGGTGACAGTCGACAGCTGCGCGCGCCCGCTGGACGGGACGACCACCCCCCGGACACGGTCGGAGAACGCCACCAGCCCCGCACGGTCACCGAGACGGGTGGCGACGGCCGTCATCATCATCACCGCGTCCATCGCGTGGTCGAGGCGTGGCACGCCTTCCACGCGCCCCGCCATCGTCCGGCCGCTGTCGAGCAGCACCAGCACCGTTTGGTTGCGCTCGGCACGATACGTCCGCACGATCGGCTTGCGGGCACGGGCGGTGGCTGCCCAGTCGATGCGGCGGAACTCGTCGTCGACGCTGTACTCGCGCAGGCTGTCGAACTCGGTCCCGCCGCCCCGCCCCTGCGCCGCGCGCAACCCCACCTGCAGCACCCGGGAGCGCGCCAGCCGCAGCTCGGCCTCCTTGCGGGAGCGAAACGGCGGGTACACCCGTACCACGCCCGGCACCACCACATTGCCCTGACGGGCCGTCAGACCCAGCGGACCCTGCACCCGCAGCGTGATCGTCGTCGGGTCGAAGCGGCCCCGCCGCTGCGGCCGCAGCCGCGTGCGAGCCGACGCGGTGTCCAGGGGCGGAAGGTCCAGGCGGGCGCGCCGGCTGTCCGCCCCCAACGACGGCACCAGCTCGTCGGCCAGGCGCACCCGCAACCGCCGCCCGATCGGGTTGCGGACCTTCCAGACGACCTCGGCCTCGCTGTCCAACGCCACGATCCCTGGCACGCTGCGCGTCACCTGCAGCCGCCGAGCGGACGGTGCCAGCCCCCAGTCCACGACGGCGGCGATCAGCAGCGCCCCGTTGGCCACGACCAGCGCCAGGCCGGGTGCTGGCGCCAACAGGACCAGGCCCGCGATCACCGCCGCCGCCGCGGCCAGCCGCCAGCTGGGGACCGGCATGGTCAGCGCGGGACCGGGACGGCGCCGAGGATGCCCTGGATCACCCCGTCGGCGGTGACGCCCTCCAGCTCCACCTCCGGGCGCAGGGCGACGCGGTGGCGCAGCGTGGGCAGGGCCATCGCCTTCACCTCGTCGGGGGTGAGGAAGGCCTTGCCAGCCAGGAATGCCCAGGCTTTGGCGGCGTGCAGCAGCATGGTCGTGCCACGGGGGCTGACGCCCAACGTCAGGGAGGGCGACTCGCGGGTGGCGCGGGCCAGGTCGACCATGTAGCTCAGGACGGCAGGCTCGACGGTGACCGCGTCCACCGCCGCCCGAGCCGCCGCCAGGCTCTCCGTGCCGACCACACCGTCGATGCCCAGCGAGGCCACATCGTGGGGGTCGAGCCCTTGATCGTGGCGGGCGAGCACGTCCCGCTCCTGCTCGGCCGTCGGGTAGCCGACCTGCAGCTTGAACAGGAAGCGGTCCAGCTGGGCCTCCGGCAGGGGGTAGGTGCCCTCGTACTCGACCGGGTTCTGGGTGGCCACGACGACGAACGGCTCGGGAAGGCTGCGGGGTGAGCCCTCCACGGAGACCTGCCGCTCCTCCATCGCCTCCAGCAGGGCGGCCTGCGTCTTGGCGGGCGTGCGGTTGATCTCGTCGGCGAGGAGCAGGTTGGTGAAGACCGGTCCGGACCGGAAGCGGAACTCGCCGGTGTCGGCGCTGTACAGGACCTGGCCGGTGACGTCGGACGGCATCAGATCGGGCGTGAACTGCACCCGCTTGGCGTCCAGCCGCAGCGCCGCCGCCAACGCCTTGACCAGCAGCGTCTTGGCGGTGCCCGGAACGCCTTCCAGCAGCACATGGCCGCGGACCAACAGCGCGGCCAGCAGGCCGGTGACGACGCCGTCGTGGCCGACGACGGCCTTGGCGACCTCGTCGCGGACCGCGACGATGGCCTCGCGGGCCTGAGCTGGGTCAACGGACACGGACGCCTCCTGGTGACGAGGGCGGGGTCGCGACGGCACGGCGCACGTCCTCCACGCGCTGCGCAAGGGCGACCAGCTGGGCATCGTCGGGCTCGACGGGGCCGGTGAGCGCCGCCACCACGTCGTCAGCCGGCAGCGTCGTGCGATCCGACGCCGCTCCCCCGATCTGCTCGGCCGAGGCGTCGCGCGCCAGACCGAGCCGCTGCACCAGTCCCTGGCGAAGGTCGTCGCGCAGCAGCTGCGATGCGCGGCGACGAGCGCGCGTCTGTTGCAGCAGGTTCCCGACCGCGGTCACCAGCTCAGAGCCCTCCAGCTGTACCTGTTGGGCTTCGCCCACCGGCCGCCCCAGCCGGCGGGCGCGCCAGGCCACCACGACCAGGAACGCGATCCCCAGCTGAAGCAGCGCAAGGCGCACCGAGCGGCTCAGCAGGTCAAGCAGACCCTGACCGTCGTTGCCTGCAGCATCGGTTCGCAGGTCCGGACCGACCACGGCCACGCGGGTCCCATCCTCGGGAGCCAGCAGCGCCATCGCCAGCACCGCATTGTCCGCCGAACCGATCACTCCGTTGGTCAGCGCGGCGGCGCCGCCGAGGACGATCTCGGTCCCCGTGCCACTGGGGGTGGCGATCAACCAGCTGCCACCTGCTCGGGGATAACAGCCCACCGCCCCCGCCGGCGGCTCGTAGACCACGCCGCCGGGCGCGCGAACGCGGCCGGCCTCGGCCAGGGCTGGCAGATCGCAGTCGCGGGCCAACGGCGAGTCGACGAAGCCGAACGCCGTGCTGCCGACGGGCCGCAGGTCAGCTACCGCCGCGGATCCGGTCGCGATCACCAACGTCCCGCCATCGCGGACAAAGGAGCGCAGCGGCTCGGGATCCGGCAGGTTGTTGACCAGGACCAGCAGGGTGTCGGGCCCGTTCTCGGAGGGGCCGTCCCGAGGCACACGGTCAACGACCTCGACGGTCGCGCCGACACCGCGCAGGATCTCCACCAACGCCTTGGTGCCGCCGGGCCCCGCCGAGGCGGGCGACAGGGGCAGGCCCGGCTCGGGCTGGCGGGCGACCAACGCCGTGCCGACGAGCAGCGCCGCGATCAGCAGCGCCACGGGCCAGTAGCGCCGCAGCAGCGCCCGGCGGGTCTCGATGCCGGTCGCCTCAGGCTCACAGGTCCCGCCCTCGGGCGTGGGCGCAGCTGGCTGCGCCGATCCAGCCGGTCCAGCCGGTCCAGCCGG
>JACCVM010000220.1 GCA_013698135.1 Euzebyaceae bacterium
GCCCACGAACAGCGGCGCCATGGTGACCAGCACCGCCGTGGAGGCGACCGTCGTCAGCGACAGCGCGGTGATGAAGCAGGCGAAGTGGCCGGCCAGCAGCACGCCGGACAAGCCCAGCTGCCGGCGCGCAGCGGGTTGCAACGGACCGTTGGCGCGCCAGGCCCGCACGCCGAACGGCGCCAGCGCCAGGGCACCGAGTGCGCAGCGCCAGAAGGCCAGCGCCAGCGCGGGCGCGTCCGCAACGCGGATCAGGATGGAAGCCGTCGATGCTGCCAGAACGCCGACCGCGAGGGCGGGGAAGGTGAATCGCTGGGCGGGGGGTCGCGGCATGGCCCCGGCTATACTCCGTCGCGGCCCGTACCCTCAACTCCGCGGGGTGCGGCGAGTCTGCAATGACACCACGCTCACCGCGACCAAGGACGCAAGCGGATGGCCCGCGCCGACCTGCACAACGCCCTCGTGCTCGATCGTGAGATCTTCGAGGCAAGCCGGGTCGACGCATCGCTGCTGGATCCCGTGGTGCGGGTTGAGGGGGCGCTGCCCGGCAAGGCGCGGCCCATCACGGTGCTGCGCGAGTACCAGGGGCCCCAAGGTCGCAGCATCGAGTTCTTCGAGCTCAGCGACGCCAGCGGCAGGGTGCTGTTCCGTTCGCAGCTGCGCCCGGTGCAGCTGACCGGTGAGATGTTCGAGGATCGCTTTCTCGACGTGGTCTCCGGGCTGCGCATCGAACGCAGTGAAGAGCACACGATGCGGTTCTTCGTCAACGACGACGAGATCGGCTCGATCCCGGTCTTCATCGAGTCGGGGCTCGGCGGCGATCCCGCCGTGGCGGCCCGCGAGACCTTCAACAAAGCCCTGAGCAAGGGTGCCGTCCTGTGGGTCGGCGTCGAACAGCCACCCGCGCGCAAGCGGCCGGCCGCCACCCATACGCAGCCGGTCTGGTACGTGTGGACCGACGGCAAGGTCTACGTGCTCGACGGGCCCTCCGAGCAGCAGGTACCTGGCCTGCCGGCCGCCGAGTCGGTGGAACTGACCGCCCGCTCCAAGGACCTGCGCAGCCGTGTGTCCAAGGTACCGGCGAAGGTGCGCGTCATCCCGTCCGACGACCAGCGTTTCGAAACGATCGCGCGGATGGCGCTCGGCCGGCGACTCAATCTGCGTGACGGCGATGGTGCGCTGGAGCGTTGGCGCGGCGACTGCACGCTGCTGGAGCTCGACCCCTACTTCGGCAAGGAACGCGCCGCCGCCGCACAGGCCGCCGTCGCGGCCGCCGCCACGCCCGAGGCGGCCGAGACCTCAGCGGGTGCCGAGGCCAAGGAGGAGGAGATCCACGTCGAGGCCGAGGTCGACCAAAGTGTCTTCGACCAGCTGATCGCCGAGGGCAAGAGCGAGCGCGTCGCCAGGGCCAAGGCCAAGGCCGCCTACGTCCGCGCCGAGAAGGCCCGCATCCGCGCCGAGCGTGCGGAGTCGGTCAGCTCGTAGATCAGGCTCTCGCCCCGCGGCGTCGCCATACCAAGAGGCCAAGGACGGCGACCGCCAGCAGTCCACCCACCGCACCCGCTGCCGCCACCCGCCACAGCGGACGCGGACGGGTGCCGACCGCCGTGATCCGCACCGACTCGCCCGCTGTCACCGGCCAGGTCAGTGTCGCCTCATCGCGCACCGGAGCGCTGGTTGACACGATGTCTCCTGGCAGGTGCAGGTGCACCCGGTAGTCCAGGGCCTGGCTGTCGCGCAGCAGGCGTACGGCACGTTGCCGGGTCAGCCCGTAGTCGGCCACCGCCCGGGTTGGCACCAGGCCGGCGCCACCCGTCACCTGGATCTCGTCGTCGGTCAGGGTCAGCTGCAGCGGTTCGAGCAGCCGCACCTCGTCGGCGTCGAGCGCCCCGGACAGGTCTGCCGTCAGGGACTCCAGCTCGGCGGGGTCGGCAAAGTCCACGGCGATGGCCACCGTTCGGCTGCCATCGGCTGCCGTCTGGTCAGTGGTGACCCAGCCGTCGGGGGCCAGGCGCCGGCCCGCCGTCGCCACGTCGGCCAGGGGGTCGGCACCGGCCTCGGCGGCGCGCCGTAGCAGCGCACGGTCCGCGGCGACGCCGACCCGTAGCCTGCCTGCGCCGTCGGCCTCGATGTCGACGTCGACGCCCACCCGCAGCTGGCAGCCGGCCAACAGCACCGCACACAGGGGCCAGACGAGGGCTTGCGCCCCCCGGAAGCGTCGCATGCGCGGACGAGCCTGACGGGAGTGCGGGTAAAGCGGGGGGCGAATCGTACCGAAGCAGACTCCGATGACCGAGACGGCCTCTGCTATGCAACCGACCCGCGTCCGCCGGCGCATCGGCGAGCTGCTGGTGGACGACGGCGTGCTGACCGCCGAGCAGTTGCAGGAGGCCCTACGCAGCGCCAAGGTGGTCGACGGGCGCCGCGAACGGCTCGGCCAGACCATCACGCGGCTGGGCTTCACCAGCGCCGACAACGTCGGCCGGGCCTTGGCCCGTCAGCTGCAGCTGGAATACTTCAGCGGCGACACGCTGCCCATCGACGACACCTTGATCGCGCGGGTGCCGGCGGGGCTGGCGGAGCGCCACAGCCTGCTACCCATCGGCGCGGAACCTGACGGGACGCTCGTCGTGGCCTGCGCCGACCCGACCAACATCGTTGCGTTGGACGACGTGCGATTGGCCTCGGGCGCGCGCCGGGTCCGCGCCCTGGTCGCCTCCGTCACCGTGATCGAGGCGGCGCTGCGCAAGGCCTACGGCTTCGACCAGCGCGCCGGCGAGCTGATCGACGCGATGGAGGCCGGACGCGACGACCCCGGCGCGGATCTCGACCTGGCGACCGTCACCGAGGATGCCCCCGTCATCCGCTTGGCCGAAGGCATCATCGCCGACGCGGTCGACGCCCGCGCCTCCGACATCCACGTGGAGCCGGGACGTCTGGAGACGCACGTCCACTACCGCATCGACGGCGTGCTCAAGCAGGTCATGGCCGTGCCCCGATCGGCCACCGGCCCGCTCATCTCGCGTCTGAAACTGATGTCCGGCATGGACATCGCCGAGCGCCGCCGGCCCCAGGACGGGCGCGCCCGCTACACCGGCAAGTCCGCCGAGGTGGACCTGCGCGTGTCCAGCCTGCCGTCGATGAACGGCGAGACGATCGTCATCCGACTGCTGCACAAAGGCTCCGAGCGCCTCGATGTCGCAGACATCGGCTTCAGCCCCGAGCAGCTCGCCCAGCTGATGCCGATCGTCGAGCGGCCGCAGGGCCTGGTGCTCATCACCGGTCCGACGGGCTCAGGCAAGACCTCGACGCTGTACGCGCTGCTGGCCCACCTGGTGGGCGAGCACACCAACATCATCACCGTCGAGGATCCCGTCGAGTACGAGCTACCCGGTGTGAACCAGACGCAGGTCAACGAGCGGATCGGTTTCACCTTCGCCAAGGCGCTGCGGACCGTGCTGCGCCAGGACCCCGACGTGGTGATGGTCGGTGAGATCCGTGATCCCGAAACCGCCGAGCTGGCGCTGCAAGCCTCCCTCACCGGCCACTTGGTCTTCTCCACGCTGCACACCAACGACGCGCCGAGCGCCGTGGTGCGCCTGCGTGACCTGGGCATCCCTCCTTACCTCATCGCCAGCTCCCTGTCGCTGGTGATGGCGCAGCGCCTCGCTCGTTCGGTCTGTCCCCGCTGCTCCGCGCCCACCGAACCCGGGGAGCGGCTCATGGCCCAGCTGCACCTCGCGCCGCGCGACGTTGCCACCGGGAACTACCGCAGCGGAGCCGGCTGCCCGAACTGCAACCACACCGGCTACAAGGGGCGAACCGGGGTGCTGGAGATCCTGACCGTCGACGGCCAGGTCCGCGAGCACGTCGCCAACCAGTCCGGGGAGGCGGCGATGCGCACCGCTGCTCGCCTGTCCGGGATGCGCAGCCTCCGCGAGGACGCGCTGACCAAGGCCGCCCAAGGCACCACGACGCTGGAAGAAGTGCTGCGCGTCACCACCACCGACGTCGCCGAGGCCGGGACCTGCCCGGTGTGCGCCCAGAACATTGAAGACGACTACGCCGTCTGCCCGTGGTGCAGCGCTGACCTGCGCCCCGACGCCTGCGCCAGCTGCGGGCGCCACCTGGATCTGGGCTGGCGTGCCTGCCCGTCGTGCGGCACACCCAAGGCCAGCGAACAAGAGATGCCCGGGGCCTTGCCCCGGCTGCTGGTGGTCGACGACGACGCTTCGGTGCGCGCGGCGATCGCCGCCATGCTGACCGGTGACTACGAGGTCATCGAGGCGCCGGATGGCCAGACGGCGCTGGACATCGTGCACCAAAAGCGGCCGGACATCGTGCTGATCGACGTCGGCATGCCCGACCTCGACGGCTATGAAGTGACCCGCAACCTGCGCGCTCGCCCGGTCACGGTCAACCTGCCGATCGTGCTGATGACCGGTTCGGACGACGTGGAAACCGAGATCCATGGCCTGCGGGCTGGCGCCGACGACCACGTGCTCAAGCCGCTGGACTACGACCTGCTGACCGCTCGGCTAGCGGCGGTGCACCGCCGCATGGCCGTCTGATCCCCCGCTCGAGCAGCCTGCGCCCCCCGGCGGGGCCCGGTAGGCTGGGCTCGATCGGCGAACGCGCTGTGCGTCGCCGCTCGATCCCCGTTCATCCGCCGCCAGCGGCCCCAAGAAGCCAGAAGCGAGCATCGTCGTGCCCTCCACCGAGCAGCTCATGCAGGCTTTGGCCACGGTCAATGACCCCGATGTCGGTCGCCCAATCACCGACCTGGGCATGGTCGCCGATGTGCGCACCGTCGGCGGCCGCGTCGACGTGCACGTGATGCTCACCGTCCCCGGCTGCCCCATGAAGGACCGGATCAACAACGAGGTCACCGCGGCGCTGCGCACCGTGGAGGGCGTGACCGACGTCAACGTCTCGCTGTCGCCGATGACCGAACAGCAGCGTGGCGAATTCGCGTCGAAGGTCCGTGGCAACGCCGGTCCCACCACGGCCGGCGGCCAGCCAGTCATTCCCTTCGCCCAAATGGACTCCGAGACCAAGGTCATCGCCATCGCCTCGGGCAAAGGCGGAGTCGGCAAGTCGTCGATCACCACCAACCTCGCCGTCGCCCTGGCCCAGCAGGGCCATGCCGTCGGCATCCTCGACGCCGACATCTGGGGCTACTCCATCCCGCGCATGATGGGAGCCTCCGGCCGGCCGGTGGCATTCGAGAACATGGTCATGCCGCTGCAGGCACACGGCTGCAAGGTCATCTCGATCGGCTTCTTCATCGACGCCGAACGACCCGTGATCTGGCGCGGCCCGATGCTGCACCGGGCGCTGCAGCAGTTCCTCGCCGACGTGCACTGGGGCGACCTGGACTTTCTGCTGTGCGACCTGCCTCCGGGAACAGGCGACATCGCCATCTCGCTGGCGCAGATGCTGCCCAACGCCGACATGCTCGTCGTCACCACCCCGCAGCAGGCGGCGCAGCGGGTAGCGCTGCGTGCCGGGCAGACGACCGCCCAGACCGGCATGAAGGTCGCCGGCGTCATCGAGAACATGGCCACCTTCGTGGCACCCGACACCGGCAAGGAGTACCGGATCTTCGGCGAGGGCGGCGGGATCCTGCTGGCCGAGGAGCTGGACACCAAGCTGCTGGGCTCGATCCCGATCGATGCGCGGTTGCGCGAGGGCGCCGACGCCGGCGTGCCGCTGGTGCTAGCGCATCCCGACGCGCCGGCCAGCCAGCGGCTGTTCGAGATCGCCGGTCAGCTGACCGCCTCGAAGCGCTCGCTGATCGGCAAGGCGCTCCCCCTCAAGTTCTAACCACCGGCCCTCGGCACCACGAAAGGGCCGGAGGACAGCGTTGCGCGTCCTGGTGATCATCCCCACCTACAACGAAGCTCTGACCATGCCGGGCGTCGTTCGGCGCGTCCTGGACACGACCAGGGGCAGCGACCACGAGGTCGAGGTCCTCGTCGTCGACGACGCCTCCCCCGACGGCACGGGCGACCTCGCCGACGAGCTTGCCGCCACCCACGCTCGCGTGCATGTCCTGCACCGGCCCGTCAAGGACGGGCTTGGGCCGGCATACCGGGCCGGCTTCGCGTGGGCGATGCAACGGGGCTTCGAGGTGTGCTGCGGGATGGACGCCGATGAATCCCACGACCCTGCCGATCTTCCGCGGCTGCTGTGGGCCTTGGGCGGCGCGGACCTGGTGATCGGTTCCCGATACGTGCCCGGTGGCGGGGTGCGCGACTGGCCGTGGTACCGCCTGGCCTTGTCGCAGGGCGGCAACCGCTACGCCAAGTCCGTGACGGGACTGCCGGTGGCCGACGCGACCTCCGGGTACCGCGCATTCCGCGTCGAGGTCCTGCAGGCCTTGAACCTGGCGACCGTGCATTCCGACGGCTACGGCTTCCAGGTCGAGATGGCCCTGCGCACGTGGCGGCTGGGCTTTCGGATCGTCGAGGTCCCGATCATCTTCGTGGAGCGCACCGCGGGAGCGAGCAAGATCAATCGGGCGATCGTCTTCGAGGCGCTGTGGCGCGTGCTGCGGTGGGGGCTACATGGCCCGCGCCGGGCAGGGCCGCTGAACCCCGCCAGCGTCCTCCTGGTTGATCGCCACTAGGATCACCGCCCACGTACGGGAGGCGGGAGGCACCGATGCGGACCACCTCAACGCCACAGGCCGGCCCGCCCCTGGTCTGGGACGATCGCTTGTGGGAGGACGCCTGGGAGCGACTGCTGTCGCACCCCGAGCGGCATCGCATCGCTGTCCAGGTGTGGCGCGGTGAGTTGGCCGCCGACCCGTTCGAGCGCCGCGTGTCCACGGAGCTGGCACGACGCTGGCGTCGGACGGCGCGCAACCTGGCATTGCTGTACGGCCTCTGGGCAATCTTCTGGGGCCTGCTGACCTGGGACGATTGGCGACCCGACGGCGTCCTGCGCTCCCTGCTGACGATCAGCTGCGCACTCATCGGCGTCGCCGCGGTCAGCGCCTGCCTCGCCGCCCGCCGCCGCCTACGCAAGCACCTGCGCCGCTGGGCCACCGCCGCCGAACCATCGACGTAACACTGACCCGGTGCTTGACCTGGGAAAGCCAGCAGACGTGGACAGCTTGCAACAGCGGCCCGAGCGTTAGGCTGCGGGAGCCTCGGCAGTGGGCGCCGACCCGCGGCGGCGCACGCCGAAGACGACGCGGCCGACGATCGCCAGCAGCGGCGGCAG
>JACCVM010000243.1 GCA_013698135.1 Euzebyaceae bacterium
GCTCGGCGACGAGGCGGCCGCCGCCGGCGTGCGCCGCCGGGTGGCTGCGGGCCAACCGCTGGCAGAGGTCGCCGCAACCTGCTCGCTGGACCCGTCGTCGCGCGAACGCGGTGGCGACATGGGCTGGCTGCGACGCGGGGAGGTCGCTGGCCCGTTGGAGGACGCGGTGTTCGGCGCGGCGGTCAGCAGCGTGGTGGGGCCGCTGCGCAGCGACTTCGGGTGGCACGTCGCCGAGGTGGTGGCCGTCCAGCCGGCGACCACGTTGCCGCTGGAGTCCGTGCGGAAGGCGATCCAGGCCGATCTTTACGCCGCCGCGCGCGGCCGGCGCTTCGACAGCTGGCTCGAGCAGCGGCGGAGGCGGCTGGCCGACGTCGTGTCGGGCTACGCACACCCCGGTGACCCTCGGGTTCCCGACAGCATCCACCGACACTAAAGGGAGTGCACAGCCGTCATGCAGCAACTGTCCGACAACCTGTTCTGGTGGATCGACACCTGCAACGTCTACGTGCTGCGGAAGGGGGACACGGCCGTCCTGGTCGACTTCGGCGCTGGCGACGTCCTCGACCAGCTGCCTCGGCTCGGGATCTCCACCGTCACTGACGTCCTCATGACACACCACCACCGCGACCAGGGGCAGGGGCTGGCACGCGCCGTGGCGGCCGGGGCCAAGGTGTGGGTGCCCGCCGCCGAACGGGATCTGTTCGACGCGGTCGAGGACTACTGGGAGTCGCGGGTGGTGTGGAACAACTACAACACCCGTGACGACCGCTTCACGCTCACCCAGTCGATCCCCATCGCCGGGACACTGCCGGAGTACCGCCCCACCCGCTTCGGCGGCTATGACGTCACCATCATCCCGTTGCCCGGGCACACCGTCGGCTCCGTCGGCGTCCTCACACAGGTGGATGGGCGGATGGCGGCCTTCACCGGAGACCTGATCTCGGGGCCAGGAAAGGTCTGGTCACTGGCCGCGACGCAGTGGAGCTACGCGGGCGCGGAAGGGCTGGCGGCCAGCGTGCTGTCGCTACTCGATCTTCAGCAGCGCCGCCCCGACGTGGTGCTGCCGTCCCACGGCGGGCCGATGGACGATCCCGACGGGGCGATCGACCCGCTGGTCGAACGGATGCTGCGGCTGCTGGGGTTGCGCGGCCAGCATGCCGACGTGCTGGAGCGCCGCGACCGCCCGTACCGCCGGCTGCTGCCGCACCTGCTGCACAACTGGTCCAGCCACGCTTTCTCCTACGTGCTGCTGTCCGACAGCGGCAAGGCGCTGTTCATGGATTACGGCTACGACATGCACACCGGGCTCGCGGCCGGGCAGGACCGCGCCTCCCGGCGGCCGTGGCTGTACACCATCCCCACGCTCAAGGAGCAGTTCGGCATCGACGACATCGACGTCGTCATCCCCACGCACTACCACGACGACCACGTCGCGGGCTTCAACCTCCTGCGCGAAGCCGAGGGCACGGCGGTGTGGGCGGGAGCGAACTGCAACGTCGTGCTCGAACGACCCGGCGACCACGACCTGCCGTGCCTGTGGTACGAGCCGATCCCCGTGGACCGGGTGATCCCCCTGGGCGAGCCGGTGCGGTGGGAGGAATACGAGCTCACGCTCCATGCCTTGCCGGGGCACGCGCAGAACGCTGTCGCGATCGAGGTTACCGTCGACGGGACCCGCGTGCTGGTCACCGGTGATCAGTATGCCGGGGACGGCGAGCTCAACTACGTCTACCGCAACCGCTTCCGGCGTTCGGATTACCGCGTCAGCGGTGACCTGCTGCTGCGCGTCCAGCCGCAGCTGCTGCTGTCCGGTCACTGGCCGCCCGAGCGGGTCGGCCCCGGGTACCTGCGCGACCTGCGCGACCGCGGCGCCGAGCTCGAGCGACTCCACAAGGCGCTGCTGCCCATCGAGCACACCGACTTCGACGCGGAGGGCTTCGGAGCCTGGGTACGCCCGTACCAGCTGGAGGTCCCCGCGGGGGTTCCCGCGTGCTTACAGGTCGAGGTCCGCAACCCGCATCCGGAGCCCGAGACGATCACCGTCACGCTCGTCGGGCCGACGGGCTGGACCAGCGACCCCCCGCAGGCCTCGGTGGACCTGGGACCGGGCGAGCACGGCACGGTCTCGTTCACCGTCACCCCTCAGGCTGGGACCAGGGTGCGCCGCGGCCGCGTGGCCGCCGACGTGCGGGTTGGCCACCGCCGCTTCGGTCAGCAGGCCGAGGCCCTGCTGACCGTGCGATGACCTTCCCCATCCGCGGTGTTGTCGAGGGCTACTACGGCCCGCCCCGTTCCTGGGTGGCGCGCGAGCGCAGCGTGGACTTTATGGCCGATCGCGGTCTCAACGCCTACCTGTACGCCCCGAAGAACGAGCCGCTGCACCGCGCCCGCTGGCGAGAGCCCTACCTGCCCGAGGAGCAGGCCCGCTTCGCCGCCTTCGACGCCCGCTGCCGCGACGGCGGCGTCGACTTCGTCTTCGGCCTCAGCCCGCTGGGCTTCTGCTATGACACCGACGACGACCTGGCCTGCCTGCTGGCCAAGTTCGATGCCGTCGACGCTGCGGGGATCCGATCCTTCTGCCTGCTCACCGACGACATGAGCGGCCGCCAGGCCGGGGAGCGGGTCACCTCCCGCTTCGACGACCTCGCGCAGGCCCATGCGTGGCTGGTCAGCAGCCTCCACCGGCACCTGCGCCGTCGTGGGCACGATCGCAGCCTGTGGTTCGTGCCCGTGGAGTACTGCGGCAGCCCGACGACCCCCTATCTGGCCACCCTCGGCGAGCTGGTGCCCTCGGACGTCCCAATCTGCTGGACCGGGCCACAGGTTTGCTCGCCCACAATCAGCCTCGAGCACACCCGCGAGGTCGCCGCAGTGTTGCGCCGCCCCGTGCTGTACTGGGACAACCACCCCGTCAACGACGGCGACATGCGGTTCGACCCGCATCTGGGACCCTTGACCGGTCGCGACCCCAGGCTCCCCGAGGCCGCCTGCGGGCTACTGGCCAACCTCGCGCTCGAGTCCGAGGCGTCGCACGTTGCCGTGGCCACGGTCGCCGACTACTGCGCCGACCCGTCGGGGTACAAACCGCAACGCTCGTGGCGTCGGGCCCTGGTCGACGTGGCGGGCGACCCCGCCGATGCCGCCGCGGTCGCCGTCCTCGCTGAGTTGGCGTGGCGGTCGCCGCTGGGGGGCCGCCGAGAAGACGACCACCGGCTGACGGGCGTGCTGGCCCGATTGCAGCAGGCCGCCGGCGGTGGCGACGCCGACCGGCGGGCGGCGCTTGCGGATGCCCGAGCGGAAGCGGTGCGCCTCGCCGAGGCCGTCCAGCGCCTCGTCGGGCTGGGCAATCCCTGGTTGCGCGACGACCTGCGGCCTTGGGTGACCAAGCTGGCGAGCTGGACCGCCGCCCTAACGTCCGCCGTGGACGTGCTGGCGCGCGCTCTGGACGACCCCAATGCCCCAGGGCTGACCGCCTCCCGCCGTGCGGCCACCCAGCATCTGGCGCAGGCGCGGACAAGCTCGTACTGGGTGAGCAATGACCTGCTCGACCGGCTCACCCGCGCCTGCCTGTGGCAGGCGGCGAAGCTCGGCGCGTGACCTGTGACGCGAGCCCATCCCCACTAAGCTAAGCGCCACGGCCCTCATGTCGCCCACATCCCCGCTGATCGTCCTGGACGACGACCCGACCGGCACGCAGTCCTTGGCCGGCGTCCCGGTGCTGCTGGAGCCGGACGAAGCGGGCCTGCGTGCGTTGATCGACGCCGGCGCCGCCGCCGTGCACCTGCTGACCAACAGTCGTGCGCTGGACCCCGTCGCCGCCGAGCGACTGGTCACCGAAACCGCCGCGATGGCTCGGCGGGCGCTGCCTGAAGCCGAGGTGGTGCTGCGCGGCGACAGCACGCTGCGCGGTCACCTCGTCGAGGAGTACCGGGGACTGCGCGCCGCCTGCTTCCCCGACGTCGCGCCAGTCCTGCTGCTCGTCCCCGCCCTGCCAGCGGCGGGCCGCGTCACGGTCGGCGGCCTCCACCTGCTCGACCGTGACGGCAGGCGCACGCCGCTGCACCGCACCGAGTACGCGCGCGACCCTGTCCTGGGTTACTCCGACGCCCGGCTGCTGCGCTGGGCCGAGGAGCGCTCCGGTGGCTACTTCGCCGCCAGCGCCGGGCGTGAGGTCCACCTTCCGCAGCTTCGCCGACGGGGCGGCGACGCCATCGCGGCCACCCTGGCGGACGTGATGTCCGGGGGACGTCCGGCGGTCTGCGCCGCCGACGCCGAGACCGTCGCCGACCTCGAGGTGGTCGCCGCCGGCCTGCGTCAGGCCCGCGCTGCCGGGGTGGCCGTCGCCGTGCGTTGTGGTCCAACCTTCGTGGGTGTGCTCAGCGGGGCGCTGGCGCGCGAGCCGGCGGCTCCGCCGGCGGTCACGGGCCCGGTGCTGGTGGTCTGCGGGTCGTTCGTGGCGACCGCCACCCGTCAGCTGGCGGCGCTGGAGGCGGCTCATCCCGGCACGCTGGTCGAGGCCGACGCGGCGGCTCTGGCCTCGCCGGACGCGTGCTCGGAGCTCGCTCGGCTGGCGGCTGCAGTTTCGGACCGCCTGCGTCGGCGCCGCCTGGCCGTACTGGCCCCGCCCCGCCACCGCCCGCCCGCCGGCGACCTGGGCGTACAGGCGCGGGTCGCCGCCAATCTCGCGGCCGTGCTGGATCGGCTGGACGAGCAGCCGGAGCTGGTGATTGCCAAGGGCGGTGTGACGTCGGCCGTGACGGCGCGCGTGGGCCTGCGGGCGCGCCGCGCCGATGTGATCGGGCCGGTCGCCGACGGGGTCGGGCTGTGGCAGCTCCACCGGCCCCACGCGGGGATGCTGGCCTACCTGGTGGTGCCGGGCAACGTGGGCGAGGACGGTCTGTTGGCCGACTTGGTCGCGCTGGTGCGCGGGCAGCAGACGGTGGCGGATTGACGGTCGCCCGCGCTGCCGTGTCCAGCCACCGCGGCGGGCGGGGCAGCGTCGCGGCCAACCTCGGATTCTTGTTCACCGAGACCGCGTTCCTCGACCGTTTCGCCGCCGCCCGTCGGGCCGGGTTCACCGCTGTCGAGTTTCCCTGGCCGTCGGGCCCCGCCGACGCGGTGGTGGCCGCCGCAGCGGATGCCGGTGTCAAGGTGACGCAGCTGAACATGGCTGCCGGTGACCTTTCCGCCGGCGAGCGGGGCTGGCCCAACGACCCAACCCGCCGTGTGCAGTGGCGGGAGGCGTTCGCAAAAGGATTGGCGCTGGCCGCGCGCCTGGACTGTCCGGTCGTCAACGTGCTGGCGGGCAACCGTGTCGCCGATTGCGGGCTCGGTGAGCAGCGTGCCTGCCTGCGCGACAACCTCGCCTGGGCGCTGCCTTTCGCCCGGCGACAGGGTCGGGTGCTGCTGCTGGAAGTCCTCAACGACCGCGACACGCCCCGGTACCTGCTCACGCATCTCGACGACGCGGCCGACCTCGTCCGGCGGGCGGGGAGTCCGGCGTTGCGGCTGCAGTTCGACAGCTACCACGTTGGTCGGTTGTACGGACCCGAGTCGGTGCCACAGCGCTTCGCCGCGGTGGCGACCCTCGTCGGCCACGTGCAGGTCGCCGACGTCCCCGGTCGCCACGAACCCGGAACGGGACAGATCGACTTCGCCGCCTTCTTCGCCGAGCTGCGCCGTGCCGGCTACCGAGGGGCCGTCGCGGCCGAATACGTACCGACGGCGGGCACCACCGCCGGCCTGGGCTGGCTGGACCGTCCCTGGTGGTAGTGCGGCTTCAGGACAGGACGGCGGCGAGTTGCTCGACGGAGGACCGGGGACTGGACAGCACTGGGATTGGTGGGGACTCGGGCAGGTCGGTGACCACGCGCGCCATCGACGCCTGTGCCAGGACGACGACGTCCACCCGGGCGGCCAGCCGCTCGAGCCCCGCGCGGACGAGCGCGTCGTGGCGCTCGACGTCGCCTTTGGTGACCGCCTCGAAGGCGCCGTCGCACAGCTGCGCGGTGACCGCCACATCCCGCCCTTCACGGGTGGCCACCTGCTCGACCAGGCTGACGGTCGGCTCCAGGGTCGTTGACAGCGTGGCCAGGACGCCGATCCGGTCGCCGCCGTGGACCGCCTGGAGGACCATCGGCTCGTCGACGCGCAGCAGCGGGACCGCGCACAGCGGTCGAGCCGCCTCGACCGCCGGCCCCAGCGACGAGCACGTCACCAAAATCGCGTCGACGCCCTCATCCTCGACTGAGGCGACGAGCCCCGCCAGCCGGCGCATCGTCCGGGTTTCCAGGCGGCCCTGGCGGATGGTCCGCCGCAGGAGGCTCTCGTCGACGAGACTGAAGACCTCGACGTCACCCAGCAGCTCGGTGGCCAGCTGCTGGAACGGCTCCGCCAACCCGGTGACCGTGTGGATGAACGCCGCCCGCTTGCCCATGCGCTGCCTCTCTGCCTGCGACCTCGACGTGGAACCATCGCGCGAGCACCGTGACCCGTGCGGGGCACAATGCGCAGATGCTACTGGGCATCGACCTTGGCACCAGTTCGGTCAAGGCGGTGCTGCTCGACCAGGGCAGGGCGGTGGCGTCGGCGAGCCGGGGATATCGCGTCGACCGGCCGCGGCCGCGCTGGGCCGAGTCGTCCCCGGACGACTGGTGGCAAGCCACGATCGGCGCGGTGCGCGGCGTGGTCAGCACCCGCCACGACGCCGTGTCGGCCATCGGCCTGTCCGGTCAGATGCACGGCGTGGTGATGACCGACGCACACGGCGACGCCTCGCGTCCCGCGATCTTGTGGGCCGATCAGCGCTCGCTGCCGGCGTTGGCGGCCTGGCACGCCCTGGACGAGTCCAGCCGCCGGCGATTGGCCAACCCGTTGGTGGACGGCATGGCGGGACCGGCTCTGCGGTGGCTGCGCGACCATGAGCCCGCCACCTACGGCGAGGCCGCATGGGCCTTGCAGCCCAAGGACTGGCTGCGGGCCCGGCTGACGGGGAAGGTCGCCGGTGACCACAGCGACGCTTCCGCCACGCTGCTGTATGACCTGCCCGCCGGCGGTTGGGCCATGGATGTCGTCGAGGCGCTGGGGTTGCGTGCCGACCTGCTGCCGCCGCTGCTGGAGTCCACGGCGGTGGCCGGGTTGCTGACCTTCGCCGCGGCGGATGACCTCGGCCTGCCCGCCGGCGTCGCCGTGGCCGCGGGTGCCGCTGACACGGCTGCCGCCGCGCTGGGGACGCGGCTGGTGGAGCCCGGGCCCGTGCAGCTGACCGTCGGGACCGGGGGGCAGGTGCTGACCGTGCTGGCCCAGCCCGCACCCGACGAACAGCTGCGCACGCACCTGTACCGCGCGGCAGTGCCGGACCGTTGGTACGCGATGGCAGCCAGCAAGAACGTCGGTCAGGCGCTGGAGTGGGTCCGAGCGGTCTTCGCGGTGACCTGGGACACCTGGTACCAAGAGGCATTCGCCGTGCCGCCAGGGGCCGAGGGGGTTCGGTTCCTGCCCTACGTAACCGGAGAGCGTGCACCAGTATTCGATCCCTGCGCCGCCGGGGCGTGGACGGGACTTCGCAGCGACCACCGCCGGGGTCACCTGCTGCGAGCCGCCCTGGAAGGAGTCGCCTTCGCGCTGCATGGCTGCCTTGACGCGCTGGCGGGACGGGGTGTGTGCGTCGACGAGGTGCTGCTGGCCGGCGGTGGCTCAACCGACCCCCGCTGGCGACAGCTGCTCGCCGACGTCACCGGCGCTCGCCTGCTCCAGGCCCCGGCCGTTGACGCGTCGGCCCGGGGAGCTGCGCTGCTCGCTGGACTGGCCACCGGACAGATCGCCATGCCGCAGCCGGCCACCGGTGGCGCGGTGCTCGCCGAGCCGGGGCCGGATCACGAGATCTACGCCGCGATGACGGATGTGCAGCACGACCTGTACCGGCGACTGCACCACCCGAGCGTCCAGCCACGCGACGCCTAGCATCGACCGGATCAGCAGCAGTATAGGCGCGCCCGCCGGACAAAGGCCTCGCCGTGGGCGCCGCACCACTCCAGGACGCCGCTGTTCCGCAACTGCCCCGGGTCGCCTCGACCGCTGAGCAGCAACACGAAGGCAGCCGGCGTGGCGGCGACGAGCTGTTCGCTACCGGCACGTGCACTGCCATCCCATCGTGCCTGGCTGTTGCGCACCGCCAACGTTCGGTCGTGCTCGACCCCGCCGCGCAGGGCGACTCGCAGGTCAGCGGCCTCCCCAGGCGCAAGCCGACTGGCGACCAGCGCGGGGGTGAGCCCCAGCAGGTACTGGCAGGCCTGGGCCAGGGTCGCCGAGTTCTCGTCGAGGTCGAAATCCTCGCCGAGGCCGGTCGTCAGATCGTAGGTGTGCACCCACAAGTCAGCGCAGGAGGCGCGGAGCATCCGCTCCCCGCGGCCGTCCTCGGTCGGGTGCGATGCATCGCCGCCCACGGCCGCGATCTGACCGACCTGGGTGGCACGAGTCCCCCGCAGCGCCTCGACGGGATCGCCGGCAGCCCCGGCGGCGGCCGGCTGCCATGCGCCAGGCCCCGCGACGTGCGCGACCAAGCCGGCCACGTCGGAATCCGGGCATGGTGTCGGCCGCTGCCAATCGTCGGGACCGATCTGCTCGGCGAGGGCGACAAGCCGGTCCCACGCGTCCACCACTGCTTCGGCCGCGACGCTCACTTGTTCCCTGCCTTCCCGATGTATCAGATGCGCTACCACCTGCGGCGATCTGAGCGCTTGTCAGCGAGACCGTTGGCTCGGACGGAACGGTATCGCAGGCCGCTGCGACGCGTCGGTCGACGGGTAGCGGGCGTTCCGGGGGCTGTACAGCCGCTGAGTGCGAGCGCACACTATCGGCGCGGGAAGGAGGCGGAAGCGGATGCGGAATTGGCGCGCTAGGCCGGCTGCGTCGCCGTGACCGGCACGGGCGATGTCCGGCGGCCGTGGCTGCCAGATCTGTTGCGCGACGCGGGCCACACCGCCGCATCGGTGGGGGCGTTGTTCTATGTCTTCGTCGACGAGATCGTCGATGACACCGTCACGCTCACAGTGTCGCGCTGGCCGGACGCCGACGCCGCTGGACGCCTGCGCTTCCACGACCTCGACGCCCGCCGCCACGTCGGCGTGACGCTGCCTGCCGTCCGTGCGGGGCTCTACCAGCGAGCGGTCGAGGAAGTGACGCGATCACCGAGGGTCGGCGACGTCTTCGCCGCCGAGGTGTCGCCCGCTGCGGCCGCCCGCTTGGCGGCGACCGATGACGAGGCCGAGTGGCGCCAGCCCCTCCACGAGCTGTTCCCCGCCGAGATCCATGACGTCTCCGTGGAGGCACGAACCGTCGCCAAGCTCGCGTTCTACGGCGCCGCCGCCGCGGTGCTGCCGGAGACGGAGGCCGGACAACGCCAGCTGCTCGGCGACCTCGCCTCCCACCCCGACGACGTTGGGGCAGCGAGCACCCCCGCCACCCCTGACCTGCCCCCGTGGCACGTGCCGGCCGAGCTGCTCGACGAGGCCCATGGCGAGGGCTTCCTTGACGCCTGTCGTGCCGACGGCGGCAGCGCACTCGTCTACTTCGTCCTCAACGTCGGGGACGGCGACACGCAGGTGCTGTTGCTGCCCGCGGACGCGAACGGCCATCGCTGCGCCGTCGTCGTGGATGTCGCCTCCCGCCACAAGCTGCCGGCGTTGCTCAAGGCGCTGCAGGCCAAAGGCATCCTCCCAGCGGTCGAGGAGACCGGGCGCAGGCCGTTGCTGCCGCTGGTGATCGCCACGCACCCGCATGACGACCACATTGGCGGGCTCCCCCAGCTGCTCGACGATCTCGGCGCCGAGATCTCGGAGTTCTGGGAACCGGGGTACTACCACCCCAGCGACGTCTACGTGGAGACCATGGTCGCGCTGGAGCGCCGGCGTGACCGCCTTCGCCACCTGCAGCCCACGAGCGGGCTGTCCTGCTACCTCGACCAGGTCAAGATCACCGTCCTGGCACCTGGCATCGGACTGCGCAACCGCTTCGACTCCTACGGCACGCACATCAACGACGCGTCCATCGCTCTCAAGGTGGAGTACCCGGCGACCCGCATCGCCGAGCAGCGGGAAGGTCCCCACCACAACCGCGTCTACGTCCGCAACGACCCGTGGGCCCTGCTGTTGGGCGCCGACGCGCAGACGACCGCGTGGGCCCAGGCGACGCTTGACTTCCCTGAAGTGCACAGCCATTCCGACGCCGACCTCGCCCGGGAGCTGCGGCTGCGGGCCGGGCGCGACACGCTGCGCGGCCACGTGTTCAAGGTCCCGCACCACGCGTCCAAGCACGGCCTCAACCTCGAACTCGTCACCCGCATCCAGCCGACCATGGCGTTGGTGTCGTGTTCCGCCGACGGCCGCTATGGCTTCCCGCACGACCTCGCCCTCGAGGCCATCCGTGAGTCTCGCCTGCCGACTGCCTCGCGCGGCGGGCGTCGTCCGGCGGACCACGACCTCGGCATCCACTACACCTGCGCGGTCAGCGACGGCAACGGGCGGCCGGCGCTCGGATCGATGGCCTTGGTGGTGTCCGCAAGCCGGGGCAAGCCCCTGCAGCTGTGGCGCTTCGCCGACGGACCCCGCGACGAGGTGCGATTGGACCACGCGGTCCGGATGACTCGAACGCACCTGTCACAGCCGGCCGTGGTGTCGTGAAAACGTTTCGGCCAACGACGACCGGCGAGGCTAGGAGCAGCCGGCGGAGCTCGCTCATCGCCAACCTGCTCGGCACCGGCGGCATCTTCGACTCAACGTGCTCGGCTTCATCGTGGCGGTCGTCTCCGCCGTGGTGCTGCTCGGCATCTTCGAGGGCGGTGCCAGCCGTCGCACTTGAGGAATCACCCGTTTCCATGCCCGCGTTGCGTCTCTAGGATTCGAAGGGATTCTCCTCGCCCAGCCTGAAGGAGGTGGCCAGGTGGCCGCTACCCAGGAGCGCAGCACGAGCGGGGTTCGCAACGTCCTGCTGCTGGGGCACAGCGGGACGGGCAAGACGGCGTTGGCGGAGGCGCTGCTGGCCGCGGCCGGCGTCGGTGGCGCGCGCGGGCAGACGATGGATTTCGAACCCGAGG
>JACCVM010000248.1 GCA_013698135.1 Euzebyaceae bacterium
CCTCGACACGAGCTTCCTCGACACCCCGCTGTGCGCTGCGGACGTCGTCGTTGGCACTGGCCAGGTTGGCATTCAAGGCTGCGGCAAGGCCGCGCAGCTGTGCGGCCGCTGCGGCGCTGCCACCGCTGATGACTCGTTCCTGCCGCACCGCGTCGGCGACCCTGGCGCTGACGTCAGCGGCGGCGTCGAGGTCGCGGGCGCTGCGGGAGACCAGGCGGTTCAGCAGGGCCGCCCGGTGCAGTGCGGTCGGCGCGTCGGGTGCGAGCAGGATGGCGTCGGCCATGGCCACTTCGGAGCCGGGGTGCATGTAGGCGGCCGTCAACCGTCCGTTGAGCGCATCGGTGGCGAGGCCGACGCCGGCCCGGGCCCGCGCCACCGTGGCCGCGGCATCGTCCAGCTCGTTGTGCAGCCGCTCCACGTGGGCGCGGGCGTACTCGTACTCGCCGGCGGCCGTGTCCAGGTCGACCGCGAGCCTGCCAGCGCGGGTCCGGGCCGCTTCCAGCTCGTCACCGGCCTGCTTCACCTGCGGGTCAGTCGCGGCCCCAGCGAGCGGTCCTGGCAGCAGAGGGCCGCCCACGCAGGCCAGCACGAGGGCAGCACCGACAATGCGGCGGCCAGCTCTTGCCTTGACTCTTCCCACGCCCGGAGCGTCGTCATGGCCTCGGCCCAACTTGAGGGCGCTGGCACTGACCGGGACATCGTCCGCCCGCCGGCTGCTCGCGAGTAGCGTGGCAAAATGCGCGTGTTGGCGGCCCGCTCACAGGTGGCGAGCGACCAGGGTTGGTTGTGGCTGCGACCCGTGACGGCCAACGTCCGCCTGCACCACTCGCTGGCGTCGCTGTTGCTCGCGACGCTGGTCCTGGCCGCGATGGCCGCCTGGTCGATACTGCCTCGTATGGCGGGCGTGCCGTTGACGGCGGCGCTGGTGGCGTTGGGGGCGATGGTCGTGGTGCGCACCGCACTCCAGGGCGCTACTCGCCTGGCAATGGGCGACCTGGGCGTCGTGATACAGGACGGCGCGCAGGTCGCGCAGGTGGGCTGGGCGGCGATCGAAGGATTACGCGGCGTACCGGTCCGAGGACGCGTGCGGATCGCGCTGGACGCGGGCCGCGACTCACGCGTCACCCGCGCGGGGTTCGATCCCGACGCCGCCCGCGAGTGGCTCGACCAGGCGACCGCCGAGGCCGATCGGCGCAAGCTGCGACCGGTCGCCGCCGAGGGTGGGCTCGGCTTCACCGCGACCTAGCCGCTACCGCTACCGCCGGGCGGGTGCGCGTCCGGACGTGCGTGTCCGCTTCCGCACCCGGTCGCACGGGGACCGCACCGGGCCCGCCGGGCGGGTGCAGCTCCGGACCGATGCGTCCGCTTCCGCACCCGGTCGCACGGGGTCGGCCCGGGGACCCCACGGGGTCCGGACGGGCCAGCCGGGCGGGTGCAGCTCCGGACCGATGCGTCCGCTTCCGCACCCGGTCGCACGCGGATGTGCCGAGCGGGGGCCAGACCGTGGCCGGCCTGGCTACGGCATCACCGGCGGGTCCTCCATCTCGGCGAAGCGCTTGCGGTCCGCCGCGATGACCGCCAGCGCCTCCTGCCGACTGCCGAACCCGTCGACTGTGACCTTCTTGCGTTCCAGGTCCTTGTAGATGGAGAAGAAGTGCTCGATCTCGGCCAGCAGGTGGCCCGGCACGTCGCCGAGGTCACCGACGTGCGACCAGCGGGGGTCGGAGTCGGGCACCGTCAGGATCTTGGTGTCCTCGCCCTTGTCATCGGTCATCCAGAACACACCGAACACCCGCGCGGTGATGGTGCAGCCGGGAAAGGTCGGCTCACCGAGGATCACCATCGCGTCCAGCGGGTCGCCGTCGCCGCCGAAGGTGTCAAGGACGAAGCCGTAGTCGCCGGGATACTGCACCGCGCTGAACAGCATGCGGTCCAGGCGGAAGCGACCAGCACGGTGGTCCCACTCGTACTTGTTGCGGGATCCCTTGGGGATCTCGACGAAGATCTCGACCACATCGTCGCCGGCCATCGCCGCAAGCGTAGCGGGCCGTCGGATGGGAACGATCGACGCTATAGCGAAAGGGATTGCGACCATGAGCGACTCGACGTTGCCACAGCCTGGGGGTTCTGCCCCGCTGCTGACGCCAACCCCGATGCCCGAGCCCGGCGAACCGACGCCGCTGCCCGACCCCGGCGAGCCGACCCCCCTGCCCGACCCCGGCGAGCCCACGCCGCTGCCCGACCCGGGCGGACCAGGCCCGCTGCCCAGCCCGGGGCCACCCGACGAGGTGCCACCGCCGCTGTAGCGTTCCGCGGCGAGGACTACCCGCCTCTGGCGGCTCAGCGGGCTCGCTCAGCCGATTCGACTGTCTGTAACCGGTGGACCAGGGCCTTGGCAGCGGCGCGGGTGACGTCCACCACATGGGCGAACCCAGCGGCGTCCCCGAAGTAGGGGTCAGGAACGCCGTCAGCGTTGCGGTCGTTGTCGAACTGCCGGAACAGCCGCACCTTGTTGCGGTCCGCGTCGTTGCGAGCCAGCGCTCGCACGTCGGTCAGGTTGGCGTGGTCCATGACCAGGATCAGATCCGCCGAGTCGAAGTCGTTGCCGTCGAGCAAGCGCGCGGCGCCTGTCAGGGTCAGCCCCACCGCGGCCGCCGCCGTGGTCATCCGCTCATCCGGCGGGTCGCCCACATGCCAGTCGCCGGTGCCCGCGGAGTCGACCTCCACGCCCTCCACGCCGGCCTCGACCAGCGCCTCGCGCAGCGCCGCTTCCGCCGTCGGCGAACGGCAAATGTTCCCCAGGCAGACCAGCAGAATCTTCATCGATCCCGAGCCTACGTGCCATGCTCGGCTCCCACCGTCGAGCAAAGGAACCTTCATGACCCTGCAGGTCGGCGCGGTCGCGCCGCAGTTCACCTTGACCGACCAGCGCGGCGAGTCCTGGTCGCTGCGCGAGCACCGCGGCTCCCCCATCGTTCTGTACTTCTATCCCAAGGACGACACGCCGGGTTGCACCACGCAGGCCTGCGACATCCGCGACAACTGGGCCGAGTTCAGCGAGCTGGGCGTGGCGGTCGCGGGCATCTCGCCGGACGACCACCACAGCCACGGCGCCTTCGCGGCCCGCTTCCAGCTGCCGCACACGCTGCTCGCCGACCCGCAGCGCAAGGCCATCGGCAAGTACGAGGCATGGGGCGAGAAGTCGATGTACGGCAAGCGCTACGAAGGCGTCATCCGCTCATCGTTCGTGATCGACGCCCGCGGCAAGGTCGCCGCCGTCTTTGACCGCATCCAGCCCAAACAGCAGTCGAGCAAAGCGCTGGCCGTCGTCAAGGAGCTGGCGACTCGGTGACGTGACGTGATCCGGTGTGCCGATGCGCGCGCCGGCGCAGCCACAACACCCCCAGGATGGCGCCGAGAACCAGACCCGCCGGCACGCCCACCCAAAGGTAGAGAAACTCCGGAGGCTGATCCATGTACCAGTTGGTGGGCGCCACCGTCATGACGCCGAGTGCAACGACGAACAGCAGAACGACGCACACGACCAAGCCGACCGCGGCACCCACGACGGCTGCCAGCAGGTACCTGGCCGCCGCCCCTACCACGGCGACGGCGCGGCGGTGGGTGCCCTGACGACGCGTGCTCGAACGAGCACGGCCGCGGTGAGCAGGGCCGCAACGATCGGAGCCAGCCAGATCAGCGGTTGCTGCGCGCCGACCGTCACGTAGGTCGCGGCCCACCCCAGCTCTGCGCTGAGGACCGCCGCCAGCAGGGCATCGACGGCGGCAGCCACCCTGCCTGCCCGGGCACCGAGCACGACCAACATCGGGACCAAAACGACACCGGCCAGAAACCCTCCGCCCATCGAGGCGGCGGCAAGCAACGACGCCGCGACAACGACCAGTTGGGTGATGGGGGACGCCATCAGCCGGGTCATCGACGTCATCTTCCGTCGTAAGCCGCTGGAAGTCGAGCAGGAAGTTCAGCTGGTCTGGATGACCTTGCCCCGGCCGGCGGGATGGTCAGGGTCGACGCCACGCGCCCGAGCGATCCGAATCGCCAGCATCTGTCCGGCGGCGACGGACGCGCCCTCAACCAACCCGCACCAACCTGAAGAGTTGCCCGCGTACCGCAGGGAGCCAGCGGAGCTACTCAGGCAGGAGCGTGATCCGCGCTCGCGGTTTGTGGACGCGTACCGGACGCACAGTCAGGTAGCCCACCACAATCAACTCGTCGTCAAGCGTGGTCACGCCGGTTGCGCCCCTCCGGCTGCTCACGCAGCTCGTCGTCGAGAACTCTCACGCCCGTTGCGCCTCGCCGGCCGTCAGGCGCCGGGTTGCGGCAGCCCTTCGCCGACCCGCCGGCGAACGCGCCCCGTCACGCCCCCGGCGACGACCGACCCGCGGCCGAGGACGTTGCCGTCGCGGTCAACCGGCAGCAGCGCCAGCGCCACGAAGCCGTCGCCCAGTGGCGCGACGCTGGTGATCTCGCCGGTCTTGCCCTCCGCCTCGACGGCCGCGCCCGGCTCGACCGCTTCGGACAGCTCGATGACGGCCAACGACCGCCGCGGCCGCCCGAGGTTGTAGATCTTGGCGATGGACTCCTGGCCCGGATAGCAGCCTTTGCGCAGGTGGACGTGAGTCGGCAGCAGGCCAAGCTCTTGAGCCCGGCGGCCAGGACGGATCTCGTTGCCCCACGCCGGCTCGCCGGCGCTGATGCGCCAGGCCTCGTAATCCTCGGCACCGGCTTCGGGGAGTTCCAGGCGCGACACCCAGTCGCTGACCCAGTCTCCGGGCCCGATGGCGTCCACCCCGCCGGCGCGCCCACGTACCACGACCCCCGCTCCATGGGGCGCTGCCGTCATGGGCTGGGAGCGGGCGCCGGGTGCGTCGATCTGCCCCGGCCCCCGGACGCTGGCCACGACCAGCTCGTCGGTGGCGTCGATGGCCTCGACTTGCAGCAGGAACCGGAACTTGTCCAGGGCAGCGGCCAGGTCCGCAGCCACCTCGCGAGGGGTGACCAGCCAGATCTCCTCACTGCGCACGACGGCCTGCCCGGCGGCCAGGGCATTGCCCTTGGCGTCCAGGTACAGAAAGTCGGCGACCGTGCCTGGCTTGGCGTGCTGCAGGTCCTGGCTCAGCAGCGTGTGCAGGTACGAAAGGCGGTCGGCTCCGGTCACCCGGACCACCCCGTCGGTGCGCGCCGTGACCGCCGTCGTGTCCACCAGGAGGGTCATGACGCCAGTGTGACGCATGGGCCGCGCCCTGCACGGACCATCGGATGCGCGCAGTCGTTGCCGTGAAGGTCGGTGCCTGGCATGCTGGCGGCACGACGGAAAGGAGGTGGTCCACGACAATGATTTCTGATTGTTCTTACGTGACCGTCGAGGTGATGAGGCGCTAGGCCCACCCGGTCTCGCATCCGGACCGACTTCGGTCGGCCTACCGAGTCCAATCTCGTCACCGCCTCGTGGGTCTGTGG
>JACCVM010000037.1 GCA_013698135.1 Euzebyaceae bacterium
GGGCATGGCCACGAGGCTGGTGTTGCTCGGCTGCGTCTCCATCTGGCCGCCCCTGCCCGCGGCGTACAGCAGCGCGATGATGCCGCCCACCACGGCGCCCGACGCACGATCAACGGCGGTGAGGGTCCAAAAAGCGCCTAGCAGCGCCACATATCCCAGTCGCGTGCGAAGCCGGGAGCGGCCGTAGAACAGCGCACAGGCCAAGATGAGCGCCGGGATTCCCACCACCAACCAGGCCTGCAACGCGTTCACGGCCCACCCTCCTGACTTGAAGTCCGCCCCTGACAGCCTACGCCCGGCCAGACAGCATGGACGTCTGGCCAGGAGGGATCTGGCCGCGTTGTGGGGAAGGTACCGACATCCCACTTCGGACGGCTGACGCACACTTGGGACGGAAACGTCCGCTCACACCACATCGGTAGGTCTGGCGTGACGGGGGGACGCCCGACCAGGTGGGGTCGCCAGCCATCCCGGGGGGAGGCGCGAGTCCCGGCCCGCACATGGGCCGGGGCTCGTCGCTGCGCGCAGCCAGTCCCGGTATTCAGTCCCAGGACCGATAACGGTTCAGACCGCTGACGTCGATGGCCACGCGCTGGGCCAGCGCCGGGCCGTAGCCGCGTCGAACGAGATAGCCCTGCAGTCGGCGAGCCACCGCGGGTGGCTCCAGCGAAGCCGGCATGCCGGCCGCTCGCTTGCCGGCGAGCTGTGTGGCGATGGCCTGCTCGTTGCGTTCCTGAAGGACTTCCAGTGCGGCCTCGATCGGCTCGTCGGGCACCCGGCGGCGACGCAGCTCATCGCGTAGGCGGGCGGTCCCGTAGCCGCGCTTGACGCCGCGGTCGGCCACCCAGGCCCGGGCGAACGCGGCATCGTCGGTGGCGCCCAGCTGCCGCGCACGATCGAGCGCACGCTCGGCGATGTCTGCCGGCACCTGCCGGTTGCGCAGCTTGTCGCGCAGCTCCGCCTCGGTCTGCGGTCGGGATTGCGTGCTGCGCAGCACGAAGGCAACGGCTGCCGTGACTGGGTCGCCGTCGCCCCCGCCGTTCACTGGCGACACGACGGAAACCTCACGCGTCGAGGTCGTCCTGCGTTCCGGTGACGTCGGTCGGCACCAGGCCGAGCAGCTCGGTGACCTTCTTGTAGATCTCTGCGGTGACCTCGTCGTGCTCCTTGAGGAACTTGCGGGCGTTCTCCCGACCTTGACCGAGCTGCTCGCCGTCGTAGGTGTACCAAGCGCCAGCCTTCTTCACGAGGCCGTGCTCCACGCCGACGTCAAGGATCGATCCCTCACGGGAGATGCCCTCGCCATACAGGATATCGAACTCGGCTTGGCGGAAGGGCGGAGCGCACTTGTTCTTGACCACCTTGACGCGGACGCGGTTGCCGACCGCGTCGGTGCCGTCCTTGAGCGACTCGATGCGCCGCACGTCCAAGCGCACCGAGGAGTAGAACTTGAGTGCGCGCCCACCAGGGGTTGTCTCCGGGCTGTTGTGGACGACCACACCATCGACCAGGTAGTTGTGCGTTCCCTCCACCTCGATGTCGAAGCGGTGCATGCTTCGTGTCGCGGGCTTGACGCCGATCGACATGATCGGCATTGGCACCAGCTCCTGGCGAGGGGTCCCGAGAATCGGGTTGACGGCGAACCGGCCGCGGTAGCGCGGCAACAGCTTGTACTCCATCGACGGGTGGATGTAGGGCGCAAGCAACGCGTGCAACTTGGCCGTCTGTTCCTTGTCGAACACCAGGACGGCCTTGCCCGCTCGACTTCGCAGTGATGGGTGGAGATCCCACTCGTCGGCGAGCCAGTCGGCAAGACGGCGTCGGGAGGAAGCCTCCATGGCCTCAACGCACAGCTCACTGCGGCCGTTGCCGTGTGGCGTGCGTTCTTGAAGGCCTTTGGCGCGCAGCGAAAAGGAGCCGTCGTCGGAATACCAGACCGCGAGCGACAGCGGAGTCAGCTGCTTCAGGTAGTCATAGCTCAGCACCTTCTTCCCGCCGATGTACACCGCCTCACGCAGGCCCACCAGCTCCGGCAGGGGCTGCACGTCATGAAAGACCGCGCCTTTGGCGTTGGTGCTACGGCTGACGTTGACGTTGGCGAACAGGCTCGCCTTCCAGTCGGCGTACTGGGTCTGTCGTGCCCCGTGCCCGAAGCGGAAGCTGGCGCCGTGGCCACTCCGGGTCGGCGATAGCGCCCCGTCACCCATGAGGCCTCCCAGCACCACCTGCCACTGGAAGTCCGACAAGTGATACGACACCGACTGCAGGACCCGGTCTCCGACGTTGAGCTCTTGGGCTTCTCGCCAGCCTCCCGGTGTCGAGATCTGATGGTTGGGAGTGCATGCGAACTGCGCTCTTCCGTTGCCGCCTCCCCTGGCGACCGTGAACTGCAAGAAGTGCTCAGCCGACCCGTTGTCGAACCAGTTGACGATTCGCCTGGGCACGACCTTGCCTGCGGCTGGGTCGTAGGACAGCACCTCGACCGGCATGCGTTGGTTGACGATCTTGCCGATCTTCTCCTGCGTGCCGTCGGCCAACGTGACTCGGGTGGAGTAGGAAAAGCAGCCGAACATCACGCCGATCTTCTCGCGCAGCTGGTTGATGAAGACCGCGCTGGTGTGTGACTTGCTGAGGGTGCCGGCGAGCTTGCGCAACGCTTGGCTCATCAGGCGGGCCTGGAGACCGACATGGGTGTCGCCCATCTCCCCTTCGATCTCGGCACGCGGTGTCAGCGCCGCCACCGAGTCGATCACCACGATGTCGATGGCCCCCGATCGGATGAGCATGTCGGTGATCTCCAGCGCCTGCTCACCGGTGTCGGGCTGGGAGACCAGCAGAGCCTCGACGTCCACGCCCAGGGTCTGGGCGTAGCCGGGATCCAAGGCATGTTCGGCGTCGATGAAGGCGGCGATCCCCCCGGCCTTCTGGGCCTCGGCGATGGCATGCAGCGCCACCGTCGTCTTGCCCGACGACTCCGGACCGTAGATCTCGATGACCCGCCCGCGAGGAAGCCCCCCGATCCCAAGGGCAAGGTCGAGGCTCAACGCGCCCGTGGGGATCGACGCGATCTTGACGATCGCGTCCGCGCCCATCCGCATGATCGAGCCTTTGCCGAACTGCCGCTCAATCTGCCCGAGCGCCATGTCCAGGGCCTTGTCGCGCTCCACCGGCGTGCCTTTCGTGTTGGTCAGAAGGTGTTGCGTCACCGTAGTCGGGGGGTGTGACAGAAACCCCGACGATCTGCTGGCTGCTGTGGATGCGTCCTTCTGGTAGCGAAGCGGTAGGACACTAGACAGCATCCTAGCGAACACACGTTCGATCGTCACGCATTCGCCACTGTCAGTCGCCACGCCTCCACGCGAACGTAGCGGTTGCCCGGCGTGGTGGACGGCAGCGACTGCAGCAGCGCGACCTCGTCGCAGGTCCACGACCGCGGCGGCAACCGCACTGCTGCCGCCAGCCCATCCGGGATCCGCCGAGCCCGGCCTGCTCGAGCCAGCGTCAGATGCGCGCGGAACTCGCGGTCGGAATCGGGCAGCGGCGTCACTTCACGCAGCGTTTGGCGCAACCGCCACGCCAAGGCCGCCAGGTCGGGATGCCGGCGCAGCCCAGCCCACAGCACGCCCGAGGCGAACGTTCCGAGCCTGGCGTCCAGCGTCAGCTCCAGCGGCGCGGCGTCTTGGCAGACGGTCCCCACCGCGGCGCTCACCTCGCCGGCGATGGCGTCGGAAACGTTGCCGAGGAAGACCAGCGTCAGATGCCAGTTGGCGGGGTCCACCCAGCGCAGCTCGGGGTGGTGCGCACGAGCCGGCGCCAGCGCCGTGTCCACGACGGTCCGCACCTCGGCGTCGACAGCGACCGCGACGAACAGTGGCACCGGCTAGCTGTAGTTCCCAAAGAGCCCAAGGCGGTCGCGCACCTCAGCTCAGCTCGGCCAGCTGCCGGCGCAGAAAGTCCAAGGCCATGGAGACGGCGAACTCCTGCACGTCGGAACGGGACCGCGCCGGCAGCCGGCGGCTGGTCGCTGGGGTCGAGCCGTCGGGCAGCGCGGCCGCCGCCCAGGTCAGTCCCACGGGCTGACCACCCTGCGTCGTCGGACCCGCCACCCCCACCACGGCCAACCCGACGTCGGCCTCCAAGCGCGCCCGAGCGCTCGTGGCGAGCGCCACGGCCGTCTCTTGTGACACGGGCCCGAAGGCCTCCAGCAGGGACGGGTCCACGTCCGCCAGCCGCGATTTGGTCTCGGTGGCGTAGGTCACCAAGCCGCCCGCGAACCAGTCGCTGGCACCTGGGACCGTCACCAGCCGCGCGCCGACACCGCCGCCGGTGATCGACTCGGCCACGGCCAGGGTCATGGCCAGACGTCGCAGCTGCCGTGCGACCGCCGACTCCACACCCTCGTCGTCGATGCCGACGACGTTGGCGCCCAGCAGCTCCAGCAGCTCGTCGACGAGCGGGTCGAGCAGTGCCAGCGCGGCGTCGCGGTCCGCCGCCTTGGCCGTCACCCGGACCCGCGTCTCACCACGCGAGGCGAGGAAGGCCAGCGTCGGGTTTCCCGTGGCCTCAAGGCGCCGGGTGACCGCGGCGCAGGCCTCGTCCACGGCCGACTCGGCCGTCCCGCTGGTCCGCACCACCCGGCTCACGGTGGCTGCGGCGGCACCGAGGCGCTGCAGCGCCGGGATGATGTCGCGGGCGACCATCACCGTCATCTCCCGGGGAACGCCGGGCACACACCACACCGTCGACCCGTCGAGGTCGATCGCGAATCCCGGCGCCGTGCCGACGGGCTCGAGCACGCGGGCGCCGGCGGGGATGTCGGCCTGGAGCAGGTTGCTGTCCGGCATCTGCCGCCCGCCGCGGTGGAAGTGCTCCTGAAGGTACGCCACGATCTCGGCGTGTCGCTGCAGCTCAACGTTCGCCAGGCGTGCGACGGCGACTCTGGTGAGGTCGTCCGCGGTGGGGCCGAGACCCCCCGTGACGATGACCGTCCGCGCCCGGCCGCAAGCCTGGCGCAGCGCGTCGACCATGCGCCCGACGTTGTCGCCGACGGTCGTGTGGCGGTAGACGTCCACGCCCACCTCGGCCAGTCGCGAGGAGATCCACGCCGAGTTGGTGTCGACGTGCTCGCCCAGCAGCAGCTCGCTGCCGACGGCCACGATCTCGGCGGACGTGTCAGGCACCGCGCACCAGCCTCCTGCCCCGGAAGGCGTATTCGACCCCTGAGGCCACCGTCAGCGCGACGGCCACCATCAGGGCGCCGTCGGCGAACCAGCGAGGTCCCACCGGCGCCAGGTAGAGGGTGACAGCGATCACCTGCGACACCGTCTTGGCCTTGCCGAAACGGCTGGCGGGCATAACATGGTCCGACCGCAGCAACACCGTGCGCTGGACCGTGACCGCCACCTCGCGCACCACGATGACCGCCACCGCCCACCATGGCAGCCGGCCGAGGAAGGCCAGCACCGCCAGGCTGCCGACGATCAGCGCCTTGTCCGCGGCCGGGTCGGCCAGCTGCCCCCAACGCGTCACGCCCCGCGAGCGGCGGGCGACCCATCCGTCGATGGAGTCGGTCAGCGCGGCGAAGACGAAGATGCCGAAGGCCCACCACTGCCGCGACGCGCCGCCTGCCACCAGCAGCCAGGCGATCACCGGCACCAGCAGCACCCGCAGCAGGGTCAGCGCGTTGGCCCAGTTCAGCCACGGTGGCTCCGGCGCGGGCGAGGATCGCCCGGCTCGTCCAGCCGGTGCCGCCGGCTCGCTCAAGCCCTCGGTCCTGGAACGATCACCGGCTCGGCGATCAGGTCCACGCCCTCCGCGGCGACGACCCGCACCGTCGCCAGCTGTCCAACCGGCACGTCGCAGCCAGCGATGTGCACTTCGCCGTCGGTGTCGGGCGCCTCCCGGTAGGACCGGCCGACCGCCTGCGAACCGGTGACTGACTCGACCAGGATCGACAGCGTCCTGCCGACGAAGCCGCTGGCGGCGTCAGCGGCGACGGCCTCGGCCACCTGGGTCAGCCGATCACGCCGTGCGCGGGCGACGGCCGCGTCCACCTGGTCGGGCATCGTCGCCGATGGCGTCGGGTCCTCGACCGAGAACGGAAAGAAGCCTGCCCAATCCAGTCGCGCGTCGATCAGGAACTGCTCGACGACGTCAACGTCGGGCTCGGTCTCGCCGGGGAAACCCGTGATGAACGACGAGCGGAACACCGCCTGCGGATCCCGCGCGCGGATGTCGGCGAGCAGCCGCAGGAACCGCTCGGCGCCGCCGCTGCGAGCCATGCGGGCAAGCACCCGCGGGCTGGCGTGCTGGAGGGAGAGATCGTAGTAGCCGGCGACCACCGGGCTGGCGGCCATGGCGTCGAGCAGTTCGGGGATGATCTCGGCCGGCTGCAGGTACAGCAAGCGGACGCGCTCCAGCCCTTCGATGCCCTCGAAGGCGCGGATCAAGGCGACCTGCCCGCGCCGGCCGCTCGGCAGGTCCTTGCCCCAGCTGGTGGTGTTCTCGCTGACGCAGACCAGCTCGCGCACTCCCGAACCGACCAGCCAGCGCGCCTCAGCCACGACCTCGGGCAGCGGCCGCGACGCAAAGCGCCCGCGAAACGATGGAATGGCGCAGAAGGTGCAGACCCGGTCACAGCCGCCGGCGAGCTTGAGGTACGCCCAGGGGCCATGGGGGGTGGTGCGC
>JACCVM010000075.1 GCA_013698135.1 Euzebyaceae bacterium
GCCGTCGCCACGGTGCGCACCCGCCGCGGCCGTCAGCAGGCGTTGGCCGACCCGCGCGCCGCCGCCGTACTGCTCGCCGTGGTGGTCGTCGCCAACGTTGCCACGGTGCCGTTGCAGGCGGTGGTCAGCCGCCGGGCCGAAGCGGCCGCCGACCTGACCGCCCTCGACCTGACCCGTGATCCGGCCGCGTTCCAGCGGCTGCAAGTCGGCCTCACCCGCTCCAACCTGTCCTCGCCACAACCACCCGTGTGGGTGACAACCCTGTGGGCCACGCACCCGTCGGCGTTGGCGCGACTGGCCATGGGGGAACGATGGCCTGAATGAATCCGGGAGATGACACCGGCTCGGCCGGCCAGGCGTGAGCATTCGCGGGCTGTCATGACCAGAGCCTTGTGGGTCACCAACGACCTGCCACCACGCAGCGGGGGCATCGAACAGTTCCTCGGCAACCTGCTGGCGAGCTCGAACCCGACCACCACCTGGGTGCTGGCCTCCGATCAACCTGGCGCCGCGGCCCACGACGCGACGCTGCCCTACGCGGTCCGCCGGATCGGCCGCCGCCCGTTGCTGCCGGGCCCGACGCTCCTGCGCCAGGTCCGCACCGCGGCCCGTGCCCATGGGGCCGAGGTCGTGGTGTTCGGCGCCACTTGGCCGCTCGGGGAGCTCGCCGCCCACCTCAACTTGCCCTGCGTGGCGTTGAGTCACGGGCTCGAAGCCGGGATGGCCCGGGCAGGGCTGGGTCCGCTGATCCGCCGGGCCACCCGTGGCCTGGACGGGTTGGGCATCCTCAGCGCCTATACCCGCACGGCGATCGCGCCGTGTGTTGGCGACCCGACGGTGCTGCATCAGTTGCCACCCGGCGTGGACCTGGAAGCCTTCCACCCCGGCGCGGATGGTGCGGGCATCCGTAGTCGGCACGGACTCGGCGGCAGGCAACCGCTGGCGGTCTGCGTCTCGCGTCTGGTGAGCCGCAAGGGCCAAGACGTGCTGATCGAGGGTTGGCGACGAGTGCAGCGGCGCGTGCCCGACGCCCACCTGCTCATCGTCGGCACCGGCCCACGCCGAGTGGCGCTGCAGCGCCGCGGCGCGGAGCTGGGCCTTGGCGCGTCCGTCACCTTCGCGGGCGAGGTGGCCTGGGCTGACCTGCCCGCCTATCACGCCGCCGCGGACGTGTTCGCCATGCCCTGCCGGACGCGGCTGGGTGGGCTGGACGTCGAGGGCCTTGGCATCGTGTATCTGGAGGCCCAGGCCTGCGGCACGCCCGTGGTCGCCGGGCGCTCCGGGGGCGCGCCCGAGGCGGTCGTCGATGGCCAGACGGGTCACGTGGTGGACGGCACCGACGTCGAGGCGGTCGCCGACGCTGTGGCCGATCTCCTGTCCGACCCGTTCGAGGCAGCGCTGATGGGCGAGCGCGGCCGGGCGTTCGTGGCCCGCTACTACAGCTGGCCCATGGTGATGGGGCGCCTGGAGGCGATGCTGCGCCAGGCGGCGCACTAACCTGCAGTCAACATAGCCTCCTACCGCTTCGCTACATGAGGACACATTTCTCCTCGAGGAAGCAGCCACATGACCGTCCTGCCTGACCGCTTCCGAGCCCTGGTCGCCGCGAAGCGCGACGACACCGTCGATGTCGGTGTCCGCGACCTGGACGAGTCCGACCTGCCCGACGGCGACGTCACCATCCGGGTCAGCTGGACCTCGGTCAACTATAAGGACGCCCTTGCGGTGCAACCCAAGGGCAGGGTCGCCGCGATCGACCCGCTGGTGCCGGGCATCGACCTTGCGGGTGAGGTCGTCGCCGGCGAGGCGGGCGGTGTCGCCCCCGGCGACCAGGTCCTGGTCCACGGTTACGACCTTGGCGTCGCCCACCACGGCGGCTTTGCCGAGTACGCCCGCGTGCCGGCCGAGTGGGTGATGCCGCTGCCCGAGGGGCTCAGCGCTCGCCAGGCCATGGCCCTTGGCACGGCTGGGTTCACCGCCGGTTTGTCCGTGCAGCGCCTGCAACACCACGGGCTGCGGCCGGGTACCGGCCCGGTGCTGGTCACCGGCGCCACCGGCGGGGTCGGCAGCACCGCCGTTGGCATCCTCGCCGAGCTCGGCTACGAGGTTGTGGCCAGCAGTGGCAAGCCCGAGTCAGCCGATTGGCTGCGCAGCCTCGGCGCAAGCGAGGTCATCGACCGTGCGGCGGTCATCGGCGACGACAGCAAGCCGCTAGCTCGGCGGCGGTGGGCCGGCGCCGTTGACTGCGTCGGTGGGCAGACCCTGGCCGGGGTCGTGCGGTCACTGGACTACGCCGCGGGGGTCGCCGTCAGCGGCAACACCGGTGGTGCCGCCCTCCAGACGACGGTGCTCCCGCTGATCCTTCGCGGCGTCTCGCTGCTGGGCATCGACTCCGTGCACTGTCCTCACGGGTTGCGGATGGCGGTCTGGCACCGCCTCGCCGGCGACCTGCGCCCCCGCGGCCTGGACGAATCGATCGCGGTCGAGGTCAACGGCCTCGGCGATGAGCTGGTCGCAACCCTGGACCGGATCGGCAAGGGCGCGATGCAAGGCCGCGCCGTCGTGCGGGTCGGCGGCTGAGCCCTGTGCGTCAACCCCGCCGCAGCCGGCGCGACAGCAGCACCCACGCCACGCCGAGCAACAGGACCGTCATCCCCGCCAGGATCCCCAGCAGGTACACGGGCGCCGCGCTGCCCCGCAGCATTTCGCCGCGCAGCATCGCGATTCCGTAGGTGGCCGGCAACAGGTGCGCCAGGGCGTCCAGGGCCGGGACGAACCGCTGCGAGCTGAGGATGAACCCGCTGAAGAAGATGCTGCTCAGCAACGCCAGCATCGCGTACTGGACGGCCTGGCTGTCGCTGCCCGACAGCAGCGCGATCACGAATCCCATGGCGATCGACGCCGACAGCACCGCCACGACGCTGCAGGCCAGCAGCCACCATGAGCCGAGCATCGGCACGCCCAGCCCGGTGACCAGCAACAGGACAAGCACCGCCGAAACGCCGCCGCCGAGCAGCAGGTAGGCCAGGAACTTGCCCGCCAGCAGCTCCGCGGTCGACAGCGGCGCGACCCGGAACAGCTCGGTGGTCCCAAGCTGCTCCTCGCGCACGGTGGACAGGCCGATGAAGGTGACGACGAGGTGCTGCAGCAGGAGCACCACGACCGCCGGTGCGTAGAAGCCGGTCAACCCGATGTCGATGCCGGCCGCTCGCCGAGCAATGCCCGCGAAGGGGCTCACGATCACGTCAGCGGGCAAGGCGCGGAGCGCCGCCACCGCCACGCCCAGCCGGTCCAGGTCGGCGGTCAGCTCGTCGAGCGCGGCGGGAGCCACGGCAGCGGCGGGAGCGTTGGCCAGGCCCTCGGCCCCCCGCGTCGCCTCGGCGAACAGCCGCAACGCCGCCGGGCGGGAGTCACTGCCGGTCCCCACCTGACGGTCGAGGCGCTGGAGCGCGCCCGCGGTGATCCCCAGGCCCGAGCGCACGGCCGACAGGTCGGCATCCAGCAGCTCCAGCTGGGCACTGGCCTCGGCCGCGTCGCCGGCGGCGGCCGCCTTGCGGAAGGCGACGACACGGTCTTGGGCGGATCCCACCCGCTCCTGCACGTCGGTGGCCAGCTGCTGTGCCTCGACGACGAGCGCTCGCGAGACCTGCTCGTTGATCGCCTCGGCGGCCTGCTCGGTGGAGATCTCGACCGCTCGGGTCTCGATCGGGTCGATGTAGTTGTGGTACAGGGTGATGACGGCCTGCTCACCCTGGCGGACGCTTCCGGTGGGGTCGTCGGGGAAGACCACGACGATGTCGAGTTGCCCCCGGCGCAACCGCTCCAGTGCGGCCTGCTCGTCGTCGCTGATGTCGGTGATGTTCAGCCTCCGGCTGCTGGTGTCGGCGAAGCGCTGAGCAAGGGCGGTCAGCCGACCGCCCTCCGGGGCGACGATCGCGGCCTGAACGGGCGGGTCCTCGTCGCGAAGGCCAGCCCCGAACAGCAGCAAGATCAGGAAGGGTCCCAGCACCAGCGTGACGACCAGGCGAGGCTGGCGGACGATTTCGACGAGTTCCTTGCGCACGAACGCTTGCATCCGAATCGTCGACCGTGCGACGTCAGCCATCATCGTGCCGTCTCCTGGATGAGCTGCACGAACACGTCGTCGAAGGTCGGCACGTGGTGGCGCAGCGACACCAGCGGCACGTCGTGCTCATCGAACCAGTCCTGCAGCCATGCGGTGGCGTCGTCGGCGTCGGCAACGACCAGCCGCAACCCGCGCCCGTCGGTGCGGGTGCGCTGTGCCGACAGCATCCCGCGCAGCGCGCGGATGCGGCCCACCAGCGGGTCACCCAGCGCTTCGGCCGCCACGACGTCCACCAGGTCGCCGCCGAAGGCGGTTCGCCGCAAGGCGTCGGGGGTGTCCCGGGCGATCAGACGACCCTCGACCAGCACGCCGACCTCGTCACAGTCGGCCGACTCGCCGACGTACTGGGTGGTCATGAATACCGTTTTGCCCTGGGCCTTGAGGTCGGTGAAGCGTTCCCAGAACTTGCGTCGCAGCATCGGGTCGATGCCGGCGGTCGGCTCGTCGAGGAAGATCAGGTCGGGCTCGTGCAGCAAGGTGGTGGCCAGCGCCAGGCGGCGCTGCATGCCTCCTGACACGTCGCGCAGCAGCTTGCCCCGGTGCGGGGTCAGCTCCACGAAGTCCAACACCTTGGTCAGGCGCCGCGCCCGGCGCAACGGCACCCCGTACAGCGAGGCGACGAAGGTCAGGTTCTCGTGCAGTGACAGGTGCGGGTACAGCCCGGACAGCTGCGGCATGTAGCCGATCCGGGCGCGGTCACGGGCGGTGAACGACGTCGGCGGCATACCGAAGACGCTGACCTCGCCGCTGGTCGGGCCCTCGATGCCGGTGAGCAGGCGGACCGTGGTGGTCTTTCCCGATCCGCTGGGGCCGATGAACCCGAAGATCGTCCCGGCGGCGACCTCCAGGTAGACGTCGCTGACGGCGGCCTGGTCGCCGTAACAGCGGGTGAGAGCGCGCGCGGTCACGACGGGCCCGGCTGTGTCCGCCTCGTTCCTGCTCATGGGCTCCTGCTCATGGGCTGCTGGTCATGGGTCGGCGAGCCTAACCGGTCGCTGTGTCCGCCGTGGCCGTCTGCCGTCAGCAATGACGGAGCGCGGAGCTGGCGCGAAAGGCGTCGAACACGGCGTCGTAGACGTCGGCGGTCTGGGCGTCGGGCAGGCGGTGGGCGCGCACCGTCACCGTGGCCGCCGCCTCGTCGATGTCGGTGAAGGTGCCGAGCGCCACCATCCCCAGCAGGGCGGCTCCGAGTGCGGTGCCCTCGGCGCGGTCTGGGACGCCGATCTCGCGACGGAAGACATCGGCCATCATCTGCAGCCACAGCGGCGAGTCGGTGAAGCCACCGGTGGCGCGGAACGCCGAGGGACTGACCTGCAGAGCGCCCATCGCCTCCACCACGGCGCGCAGCTGCAGCAGCACGCCCTCCATCGCCGAACGGATCAGGTGCCCCCGGCCGTGGCGCAAGGTCAGCCCGAGCAGCGCCCCTCGGGCCGAGGCGTTCCAGTCCGGGGCTCGTTCGCCGGTCAGGTAGGGCAGGAACAGCAGCCCTTCGCTGCCTGCGGGGACGTCCGCTGCCATGGCGGTCATACGCTCGTATGGGTCCACGCCCGCACCGCGAGCGGCATCGGTCAGGTCGGTCAGCACTGCGTCACGCAGCCAGCGCAGCACCAGCCCGCCGTTGCTGATCGGCCCGCCCACGATCCAGCGGTCGTCGGTCAGCGCGTAGGTGAACAAGCGTCCGTGAGGATCGGTGTCTGGTGTGGTGGTCGCAACCCGCACCGCGCCGCTGGTGCCGATGGTGCAGGCAGCGATCCCCTCCGCAGTCGCCCCGACGCCGAGGTTGGCAAGGCAGCCGTCGGCGGCGCCGACCACGACGCGCAGGTCGGCGGGCAGGTCGCAGCGGCGCGCCTCGGCGGGGTCAAGGCCCGTCAGGACCGTGGTGGTGGGCACCGGCCGCGACAGCTGCCCGGCGTCGACCGAGGTCAGCCGCAGGGCATCGGCGTCCCAGTTCCGTTCACGAAGGTTGAACAGTCCGCTAGCCGACGCCAGCGAGTGGTCGACGACGGTCTCACCGCACAGCCGCCGCAGCAGCAGCTCCTTGAGCGACACCCAGGAGGTGGCACGATCGAAGGTCACGCGGTCGTGCTCGCGGAACCACAGCAGTTTGGCCAGCGGCGACATCGGATGCAGCGGCGTGCCGGTGCGCTGACCCAGTCGGATCCCGGCCGGATCGTGGCGCAGGCGGCTCGCTTCAGCCGCCGCCCGCGAGTCGGCGTAGGTCAGCGCTGGCGTCAGCGGCGCACCGTTCTCATCGAGAGCCAAGAGGCTGTGCATCGCCGCCGACAGTGCGACACCGCTGAGCGCGCCGCCGGCCGAGCGGACCTGCGCGACCGCCTTGGTCACTACGTCCAGCGCCGCGTCGCAGACGGTTCCGGGATCCTGCTCGGCGTAGCCGGGCCGTGGCGTGTGCAGCGGATACTCGCGGGACACGTCGGCCCACACCCGCGAGTGCTCGTCGTAGGCGACCGCTTTGGCGGTGGTGGTCCCCAGGTCCAGGCCCACGATGACTGGCGTGCCCGATGGACCCGGCGGGTGGGGCATGGCCAAGGTCTACCACGCCTTCCACCGACGCTGGCGCTGGCGCTGGCGCTGCATATCGGGCGGGTGCCGCAGCGGACACTGGCGTCCGAACCCGCACCCGCGCCCGCGCCGGCGCTCAGCGTGCGTCGGGGGCGGACTCCTCCAACTCCAGCCCCCGCGTCTCGGGCAGCCACAGGTAGGCGGGGGCCGTGAGGGCCACGGGCAGGCTGACCAGCACGGCCGCCGGCGCGAAGCTGGCGAAGGCGTCGGCCGCGATCCCGAAGGCCGTCAGGCCCGCCACCGCCCCGAGCGCCCCCGCGGCGGTCAGCCACCCGGCGGCCGTAGCGCGTTCCTCGGTGGGAAAGATCTCGGCCGACAGGGCGCCGATCGCGGGAGCGTAGGCGGAGCCGGCGACCAGCCCGGCGAGGTACCCGCCGATGGCTAGCCCGAGGCTGCCGGTGTAGGCGGCGATGCCGGCCAGGCCAACCACGACATGCATCGCCACACAGGTGGTACGCCGGCCCCACACATCGGCCGTCCAGCGGCCCGCCAGCAGCCCCAGCAGGCCCAAGGGCGCCGCGGCGAGCACGATGAAGAAGGTATCCGTCGGCGAGACGCCGAGGACGTTCTCGGCATAGGCGAAGACATAGCCGTTGACCGGACCGGTAACAAAGGTGGCCGCGAAGGCCAGCAGGCACAACAGGCCAAGGCGGGCTCGCAGCTGGCGGTGCACCACCCCCAGCCCCAGCCGGCTACCGCCCGCGACGGCACGCAGCCGCGTGAACCGATCGGGCTCCTCCAGGAAACGGGCCGCCAGCGGCAGGCACAGCAGCGGCACGATCGACAGCGCGAACAGCGTGCGGAAGCCCAGCGGCTGGCCGGTCAGCACGGGCACGGCCGCTCGCAACGCCGCGGGCAGCCCCGCGCCCAGCCCGTAGGCCGCGGTGAGCAACGCGATCGCCGCGGCGCGGTCGACTGCCCGCGTCTCCTCGGCGGCGATGACGCCGGCCACCGCGTTGGTCGCCGACAGCAGCGGGCGTCCGAGGGCGAACAACGCGATAAAGACCCAGTATCCGGGCGACAGCGCCGCCAGGGCGGTCAAGCCCAGCCCGATTGCCGAGCAGCCGAGCAGCACCGACTTGCGGCCGCGGCGGTCGGCCAGCGCCGACAGCGGTAGGCCGCCCAACGCGGCCAGACGGATCAACCCGAGTCCCAGCCCCAGCGTGGTGGCCGACAATCCCAGCTCGGTGGCGACCCCTCCGCCAGTGCCCTCGCCGAATGCCGTGGCCACGTCGCCGAGCGCGGTGAACACCCCGAACTGGGCGAAGCCCGAGGCAACGGACAGCGCGGCGGCAGCCAGGATCGCCGGATGGCGCCAGCCGTGAAGTCGCGGTCGGGCGACGGTCGCCGCTACGGTGGCGCCCTTCTGAGGCAGAGCAGGCATCGAAGCGCCACCGTAGCCCAAGGTTGGCACGGCAAGCCGCGGACAAGGAGCGACGGTTGGTCAACGTATGGCCGGGCACCCCGTATCCCCTGGGCGCCCGGTGGGACGGGCGCGGCACCAACTTCGCGGTGTTCAGCGAGCATGCCGAGGCCGTCGAGCTGTGCCTGTTCGACCGCGAAGGCTATGAGCTGCGGATCGCCGTCGAGGAGCAGACGGCGTTTATCTGGCACTGCTACCTGCCGGGGGTTGGGCCGGGGCAACGCTACGGCTATCGCATGCACGGACCGCACGACCCGGCACGGGGACACCGCTTCAACCCCTCGAAGCTCCTGCTCGACCCGTATGCCAAGGCGATCGACGGCAACGTGGCCTGGGGTCGAGAGGTCTTCGGCTATCCCGCGGGCGGCGACGACCGGCAGCTGGACACGTCAGACAGCGCGCCGCACATGCCCAAGGCCGTCGTCGTCAACTCGTTCTTCGACTGGCGCGAGGATCGTCCGCCGCGCACGCCATGGCACGAAACCGTCATCTACGAGACACACGTCAAGGGCATCTCGATGCACCATCCGCAGGTCGATCCCGAGCTGCGCGGCACCTACGCCGGTCTCGCCTCGCCGCCGATCATCGACTACCTGCAGTCGCTGGGCGTCACGGCCGTCGAGCTGCAGCCCGTCCACCACTTCGTGCAGGACCACTTTCTGGTCGAACGCGGGCTGCGCAACTACTGGGGCTACAACACCATCGGCTTCCTGGCACCGCACGCCAGCTATGCCGCACGCGGGCGGGCCGGCGAGCAGCTCTACGAGTTCAAGTCGATGGTGGCCGACCTGCACGCGGCCGGGCTCGAGGTGATCCTCGACGTGGTCTACAACCACACCGCCGAGGGCAACCATCAGGGCGCGACGCTGTCGTTTCGCGGGATCGACAACGTCAACTACTACCGCACGGTCGACGGCAACGCCCGCTACTACACGGACTACACCGGGACGGGCAACTCGCTGAATGTGCGCCATCCCCACGTGCTGCAGCTGATCATGGACAGCCTGCGCTACTGGGTCACCGAGATGCATGTCGACGGGTTCCGCTTCGACCTGGCGTCGACGCTGGCCCGCGAGCTGCACGACGTCGATCGACTGTCGGCCTTTTTCGACCTGATCCAGCAGGACCCGGTCGTCAGCCAGGTGAAGCTGATCGCCGAGCCGTGGGACGTCGGCCAGGGCGGCTACCAGGTCGGCAACTTCCCGACGCTGTGGACGGAGTGGAACGGCAAGTATCGCGACACCGTCCGCGACTGGTGGCGCGGCGAGGTGCCAGACCTTGGTGAGGTGGCCTCGCGCCTGTCGGGCTCGTCGGACCTGTACGCCCACAACGGCCGGCGGCCCTACGCCTCGATCAACTTCGTCACCGCCCACGACGGGTTCACGCTGCGCGACCTGGTCAGCTACAACCACAAGCACAACGAGGCCAACCTCGACGACAACAGCTCTGGCGAGGACCACAATCGCTCGTGGAACTGCGGGGTCGAGGGCGAGACCGGCGACGAGGCCGTGCTGGCCCTGCGGACGCGCCAGCAGCGCAACTTCCTGGCGACCCTGTTCCTGTCGCAGGGCGTGCCGATGCTGCTCGGCGGCGACGAGTTCGGCCGCACCCAGCAGGGCAACAACAACACCTACTGCCAGGACAACGAGTTGGCCTGGTATGACTGGGACTGGTCTGACGAGCAACGCACGCTGCTGGCCTTCACCCGCTCGCTGATTCATCTGCGCCGGCGCCATCCCGTGCTGCGACGCCAGTCGTTCTTCCTCGGCGAGACGCGCGGCGGCATGCAGGACGTCGACTGGATGCGACCCGACGGCAGCACGATGGCAGGCGAGGACTGGCGCGCCGGGGTCCTGGCGTTGATGTTCTTCCTCAACGGTCAGGCGATGCCCACCCCGGACGAACGGGGCCGACCCGTGGTCGACGACTCCTTCCTGGTGCTGACCAACGCCAGCCAGGACACCGTCGCATTTCAGGTTCCTGGCGAGCGGTACGGCAAGTCGTGGGAGGTGACGGTCGACACCGCCAACCCTGCTTCTGACCGCCGGGACACAGGGCGGCAGCTGGTCACCGGGAACACGGTGGACCTCATCGACCACTCGTTGCTGGTGCTGCGTCGACTGGACGATGCCAGCGATGACTGAGCGCCCGATCGGCGCCACCTACCGGCTGCAGCTGACTCCCGACAGCGGCTTCGAGGCCGCCGCCGGCATCGTGGACTACCTGGCGTCGCTCGGCGCAACGCACCTGTACCTGTCGCCGATCCTCACCGCACGGCCTGGGTCCACGCACGGCTACGACGTGGTCGACCCGACGACGGTCTCTGAGGCGCTGGGCGGCGAGGACGGCTTGCGTCGCCTGGCCGAGACGGCCCATGAGGCGGGCCTGGGCCTGGTGGTGGACATCGTGCCGAACCATCTCGGCATCGGGCCGGACAACCGGCTGTGGGAGCTGTTGCTGGCCGAGGGCCAGGGCGGCGAGGGCGCGCGCTTCTTCGACGTGGACTGGTCGCCGTCGCTGCCCGGTGCCGAGGGCAAGGTGATCCTGCCGGTGCTCGGCGACCAGTACGGGGCGGTGCTGCTCGCCGGCGAACTGCGCCTGGTTATCGAGGACGGGCCGGTCCGGCTGCGCTATCACGACCACAGCTTTCCCCTGTCGCCGGAGACGCGCGAGGCGCTGGGGCGCAGCGGCGGCGTCGACGCGCTCAACGGCATCCCCGGGCGACTCGAGACCTGGACCCGGATGCATGCCCTGCTGGAGGACCAGCACTACCGGCTGGTGTGGTGGCGGATCGGTGACGCGGCGGTCAACTACCGGCGGTTCTTTGCCATTAACGAGCTGGCCGGCGTCCGGGTCGAGGACGAGGCCGTCTTCGACCACACCCACGGCACGATCCTGCGGCTGGTCGACGAGGGTGTCATCGACGGGTTGCGCGTCGACCACCCGGACGGCCTGCGCGACCCCGCCCGCTACTTCCAGCGCCTGGCCGAGCGTAGCGGTGGCGTGTGGACGGTGGCCGAGAAGATCCTGCACAGTCCGGACCCCGACCACCCCGAAGCACTGCCCGACTGGCCGGTGGCGGGGACCACCGGCTACGACTTCTGCAACGACGTCCTCGGCCTGTTCGTCGACCCTGCCGCCGAGGAGCGCTTCACCGAGTTGGACGCCCCGCCCGACGACGACGAGGACGACGACGACGGCGGGCTGGAGTTGGACGAGCTCGTCGCACTGCACTACCGGTTACTCATCCGCGTCGCCAAGCTCGACGTCCTCGACGCGGATCTCGCCTCCGACTTTCGCCGGCTCACTCGGCTGCTGTGGGCACTGGCGCAGGAGCATCCGGAGGCCCGCGACGTGACCCAAGGGCACTGCGGGCTGGCCGTCGCGGGCGTCCTCACCTCCCTGTCGGTGTACCGGACGTACGTGGATCCGGTCAGCGGTGCCGCGCACGACGCCGACGAGCGGGTGCTCGATAAGGCCTTCGCCGGGGCCCGCGAACGTGACGATGGCGTCCCCCAGGCGCTGGAAAAGCTCCTGCGACGGCTGCTGGCGGGACGCGCCAGTTCGAGCCCCGCGCACCTGGACTTTTTGGCCCGCTTCCAGCAGCTGTCCAGCGCGGTGATGGCCAAGGGCGTGGAGGACACCGCCTTCTATCGCCACCGACGGCTGCTGGCGCTCAACGAGGTCGGGGGTGACCCGGGCCGCTTCGGCATTGACGTCGACACCTTCCACGCGGCGAATGCCGCCCGTGCGGGGCGTCATCCGGGTGGGATGCTGACGACTGCCACCCATGACACCAAGCGCGGCGAGGACGTCCGGCTGCGCATGGCGGCCCTGACCGAGCTGCCCGACCGCTGGGAGGCCGCGCTGCACCGTTGGCAGGACTGGTCGGAGCTGGATGCCGACGACAGCCAACTGGTGCTGCAGACGATGATCGGGATCTGGCCGCTGGCCGAGTCCGGCAATCAGAGCGGGCAACTGGCCGAGCGGCTGCAGGCCTACATCGTCAAGGCGCTGCGCGAGGCCGGTGAGGGCACGTCATGGGTCGACCCGAGCGACGAGTACGAATCCGAGGTCACCGGATTCATCGCGCGGGCGCTGGGAGACCCGGTGTTCGGTGCGGAGATGGGCGCGCTGGCGAGCGCGGCCAACGAGATCGCGATGGTGTCGGGACTTGCCCAGGTGCTGTTGCGGTGCACCGCGCCTGGTGTGCCCGACACCTATCAGGGCAACGAGCTATGGGACGACAGCCTGGTCGATCCCGACAACCGCCGGCCGATCGACTTCCAGGCCCGCCGGCGGCTCGTAGCCGAGCTGGACGCCGGCGGCGCCGATCCCGAAGGGCTGTGGGCGTCGCGCCGCGACGGCCGGATCAAGCTGTGGGTCCTGTCGCGGGCGCTGCGCACGCGCCGGCAGCACCCGGGGTTCTTCGGCGCGGACGCCGGCTACCGCCCGCTGGAGGCGTCCGGGCAGTGTGCCGACCATCTCGTGGCCTTCGCTCGGACCGACGCCGCCGGCAACCCCGGGATCGTGGCCGTCACACCGAGGCTGCCGGGAGCCGTCATGGCCCGGGATCTGCGCGCACCGCTCGGGAAGATCTATGGCGACACCACGCTGGAGCTGCCGCAGGGCATCTGGGACGACGTGCTGACCGGCCATCGCGGCCACGGAGGCGGCGAATTGGTGATGGCCGACGCCTTGGCCAGACTGCCGGTCGCCCTGCTCGTTCGGCGCGCGCCCGGCTGACACGGGCAGCGCGGGCTGGACCAGAATGACTAGTCCTGCTACGGTCCTGCGCGCCCTCCGTCCCCGGACATCGAGCAACCATGTCTGCCCTGTGCCGTCTCGCCGTGCTGCCGGTCACCATCGCTGTGGTGCTGGGCGGCGCCTCGGCCGCGACGGCCGCCCCAGTCAAGGCGACGGTCGACACCGCCGGCCACAAGGTGAGCATGCGTGACCGGCAGGCGACGAGGGCAACACGGATGGGCCGGCGCGCGGACGGGCGGAGGGCAACGCTGCGCTGTGTGCGTCGAGGGTCGATGGTCGACGGCAACGTGCGTCGTACCGATCGCTGGTACAAGCTGCGCAACGGCGCCTGGGTGCCCGGGGCGCAGCTGCGCCTGCCCAAGGCCGCCGCCAAGCTGCCCATCTGCCGGAAGGTGCCTTTCGGCGACGACTACTTCTACCGCAGCCGTCCGGTTGGCAGGATCGACGCCTGGCGGTTCTACAGCCGCTACTGCACGTCATTCGCGGCCTGGCGCGCCAACCAGATTGGGCCGAAGTTCTCCAACTTCTCCCACGGCCAGCATTACAGCAACGCCGAGAACTGGGACAACGCCGCTCGGGCGGCAGGCATCCCGGTCAACCGCAGGCCCCGCCGAGGCGCCATCGCCCAGTGGGACCCGGGCGTCAACGGGGCCAGCTACGCCGGGCACGTCGGCTTCGTGCGCCGGGTGTTTCGGAACGGCGACGTGCTGATCGAGGAGTACAACTGGACCACCGCGCGCGGTTACGGCAGGCGACGCGTATCCGCGCGCCAGATCAGCCACTTCATCCACTTCGGGCGTTGACCCGGCGCGTCCGTTGCCGTCGCAACCACCACAACGCGACGGCGACGAGCGCGACGCCCAGCACGATCACGACCACGTCGGAGACTCGAGTGACCGTGTCACCGACGCGGTCGTAGTTCTCACCGAACGCGGCGCCGAGGCCGATCAGCAGGGCGTTCCACAGCGCAGATCCGGCGGCGGTCAGCAGCAGGAAGCGCAGGATCGGCATCTCGCTGGTGCCGGCCGGCACCGAAACGATGCTGCGGGCGAGCGGGACCATCCGCGCGAAGAAGACGATCTTGGGACCGTGGCGGTCGAACCAGTCGTCGGCGCGATCCAGGTCCTGCTCGGACATCCGGAACAGGTGACCGTGGCGCAGCAGCACGGCCCTTCCACCCCAGCGCCCGATCGCGTACAGCAGGATCGCCCCGACGGTCGACCCGGCGGTCGAGGCCGCGAGCGCCGTAACGGGGTTGAGCTGCCCGCGCGCGACCAGGAATCCGGCCAGCGGCAGCACGGCCTCGGAGGGGATCGGCGGGAACAGGTTCTCCACCAGCATCACCAGCGCGAGGCCCCATGCGCCGCCGGTCCGCACCAGATCCGTCACCCATTCCATGCGCAGGATGGTAGACGGCACCCGCGACCCCCCACCCGGCCGACCGGCCTTACCGTTGGGCCAGGCCTGCCACAACCCGACCGCCGTCAAGCAAGTGTCCTCGCCTGCGTCAACCTCGGCAGGCAGTCAGCACCCCGCGGCGAACCGGTACGCCTCACGGACCTCGGCAAGCCGGGTTGGGCGGCAGCGCCGTGATGTGTTCGACGAAGGCGCTGTGAGCCAGTGTGAACGTGTTGTGGAAGTTGGCCGCACACTCGCGCGGCATGCCGTCTGCAGGGCCGATCCCCACTTCGGTGGGTATGCCGCGCGCGCTCGTGGTGACCGCGCGACGAGCACCGCGGTCAACCGCGCGATGAACCGCTCCCTTGTCAGTACCAGGACCGGTCGCCGCTTGTCACCCGGGACATCAGCCCACCACAGATCGCCGTGGTGCACGGCGGGCATTATCCCTCGTCCCGGGGCAGCCCTGACAGATCAGGGACCACCTCGCCGGGAAGCTCGTCGTCGGGATGAGCCTCGAGCCAGCGACGCTCGAGTTCCCGCTCCATGAGGGCTGTTTGGGAGTCAGCCCACAGTGATGCCGAGCGGGGTGACACCAGCAGGACTTGCTCACCCTCGGGTGTGGTGGCGCCCGTGTCCAGCAGCCGCCGCCAGCGCCCGTCGGGTAGCGGCAGTTGGCGGATGTCGGACCCGAGGTTGGCGACGACGAGCACAGCGCTACCGCCGTCGTCGCGGCGCAGCAGGGCCAGTAACTCGTCGTCGACGGTCACCACCGCGACGAGGTCGCGGCGGCCGTTGCCCAGCGCCGGCTGGCTGCGTCGCAGCGTCAGCAGTTGCTGCCACAGCTCGCGCCAGGCCTCGCCCGCCGGCGTCGCCGCCTTGGCCCAGTCCACTCGGCTGCGCTCCACGGTTTCCGGGTCCTGCGGGTCAGGGACAGCGCCGGCCTCCCCGAACGAGGCGAAGGCGGCGAACTCCTCGCGCCGGCCCGTGCGGACCGCTTCGGCGAGCGCCGGCTCGGGATGGCTGGTGAAGAACTGGAACGGATTGGTCTCGCCGTGCTCCTCGCCCATGAACAGCATCGGCGTTGTCGGCGAGGCGCACAGCAGCACGGCCGCGACCTTGGCCAGCTCGGCGCCGACCAGGCTGACCAACCGCTCCCCGGCGGCGCGGTTGCCGATCTGGTCGTGGTTCTGGATACAGGTGACCAGCCGGTGCCCGGGCGTCACCCCGAGCGGCGCGCCCACCGTCCGCTTGCGGTGCACCGAGTAGCGGCCGTCGTACAAGAAGCCGCGCCGGTAGGCCTCGGCGACGTCGGGAAGGCCGGCGTAGTCCAGGTAGTAGCCGTCGCGCTCGCCGGTGACCGCGGTGTGGATCGTGTGGTGCAAGTCGTCGGCCCACTGGGCGTCCATGCCGGCGCCACCGGCGCTACGCGGGCTGATGGTCAGCGGGTCGCAGCGGTCGCT
>JACCVM010000094.1 GCA_013698135.1 Euzebyaceae bacterium
GGCGTGTCCAGCTTCACCTCGCGGGCGTCGGGCAGCAGCGAGTAGAACCCCGACCCGCCGAAAACCCCGACTTCGATCTGTGCTTCGGCCACGGATGCCGCCTTTGTTGTACGAAAGACATGGAAAAGGCCCCGGTGATCCGAGGCCCGGCGATGCTAGTACCACTCGACTCGCAGGGCGGCAGATGGCCTCCGAGGAGGGCTCAGGCGGACTCGGCGCTGGCTGGGCTGGTCGACTTCTTCTTGCTGGCGTCGTTCTTGCGGTCGCCCTTGCCGCTGTCGCCCTTGCCGCTGTCGCCCTTGCCGTCGCTCTTGCCGCCATCGACCTTCGCCGCTTCCTTCTTGTCAGCCTTGTCGCTCTTGTCGTCGCGCTGGCCCTCGGAAACCTCGCTGTCGGACGCCGGCCGTTTGCGCGAGTCGGTCACGTAGTAGCCCGAGCCCTTGAACACGATGCCGGCCGCGCTGAACACCTTGCGCAACCGGCCGCCGCACAGACCGCAGACGGTGAGGGTGTCGTCGCGAAAGCTCTGCACGACCTCGACGTGCTCGCCGCAGTCGCGGCAGGCGTACTCATACGTGGGCATCGGTCCTCCGAGTCGGCGAAGCTGGCCGGGCACGCGGGCGCCGGCGGACCGCCGCGCGTAAAGGGCTCGCTCTTCATTATGGCGAGCCGTCGACGCGCGGCAACCGCAAGAGGCTGTCCCGTCAGCGGCCTGGACAGGTCACGACCGCTTCGCTACATGAGTGACGGTCAGGGGTCACTACCGCTTCGCTACATGAGTGACGAGGGTCGGGGTGACGACGAGGTCAACGGTGCGGTCGTGTGCCTCGGTCGGCACCATGTCGACCATCTGCTCGTCGAAGGCAACACCGACGACGACGGCACCGGGACGCAGGCGGGCCAGCAGGCGGTCGAAGTGGCCGCCACCGTAGCCCAGCCGCCTGCCGTTGCGGTCGAAGCCCACACCTGGGGCGACGACGACGTCCATGATGGCCGCCGCGACGGGCCGCCGCCGGTCGGTAGCTGGCTCGCGCACCCCCCGCCAGCCGGGGGTCAGATCCTTGGCCAGGTCGGCGACCCGCGCGACCTGCAGCTGGTCGCCGTCAACCCAAGGCAGGTGCACGGCCGTGCCGCGAGCCAGCAGCGTCTCCAGCAGCGCATCGATGACCAGTTCGCTGCCGAAGGCGGCGTAGCCCAGTACTGACTGCGCCGACGCCACCGGCGGCAGATCGGCGAGGGTTCGGCACACCACGCCCGCACCCGCGACGCGCGACGCGGGTGGCAGCTGCGCTCGAGCGTTGAGCAACGTCCGGCGAAGGGCCGCCTTGCCGGGGCTCGCGCCGTCTGCCACAACCTGTCCGATCACCGATGCGCCGGTGCTGGCGGCCCGGATTGTCTCGCCGAGGGAGATAGGCCACGCACCGGCGGTGTCATGATGCCGCCGGGGTGAGGCAGCCTCCCAGGCGGCGTTGACGTCCCGCCGACTACATTTGGAGACGGTACCGGCTACGGTCAGCGACGAGAAAGGACGGCAGCGTGCGTGCACGGAAGGCGGTCATCCCCGCCGCTGGGCTCGGAACACGGTTCCTGCCCGCGACGAAGGCTCAGCCCAAGGAGATGCTGCCCGTCGTTGACAAGCCGGCCATCCAGTACGTCGTGGAGGAGGCGGCCACCGCCGGCCTCGACGACGTCCTGCTGGTGACGGGGCGGGGCAAGCGCGCACTGGAGGATCACTTCGACCACGCTGTCGAGCTCGAGCGCCAGCTGGCCGCGGCCGGCAAGGAGGACCTGCTGGCCACCGTGCGGGCGGTGTCGCATCTGGCCTCGGTGCACTACATCCGCCAGGGCCAGCCGCTCGGCCTCGGCCATGCGGTCGGGTGCGCCCGGCAGCACGTCGCCGGCGAACCGTTCGCGGTGCTGCTTGGTGACGACATCATCGGTGAATCCGAGCGTCTGCTGTCGCGCATGGTCGACGAGTGTCAGCGCTCTGGCCGCAGCGTGCTCGCGGTCATGGAGTTCGGGCCCGAGGAGCTCGACAAGTACGGCGTGGTCGCCGCCGAGCCGGACCCTGATTTCCCCGATAGCTACCGCGTTACCGACATGGTGGAAAAACCCGGGCGGGCCAACGCGCCGTCCAACCTGTGCATCATTGGCCGTTACGTGCTGACGCCCGACATCTTCGATCACATCAGCGGCACCCGGCCCGGCCGGGGCGGGGAGATCCAGCTCACCGACGCCATGAAGTCGCAAGCTCGCGAGGAGCCCATCCGCGCGCTCAAGTTCAACGGGGTCCGCTATGACGTCGGATCCAAGCAGGATTACCTGCGGGCCACCGTGGAGCTGGCGGCGGGTCGGGCCGACCTCGGCCCTGACTTCCGCGACTTCCTGCTCGATTTCGTCAAGAGCATGTAGTGGCCGACAGCGGCGCGCACAGCCATCACGTCGATCCCGATGAGCTCGTCTCGGTCGAAGAGCACCGTCGTGTCGTCCTGTCGAGCATCACGCCGCTGGAGCCCATCGAGCTGAATCTGTTCGAGGCCCACGGCTGTGTCCTGGCCGAGGACGTGACTGCCGCGGCGGACGTTCCCAACTTCACGCGTTCCGCCATGGACGGCTATGCGGTCGTGGCCGAGACCGCCGGGCGGGGCGCCACACTGCGGCTGACCGGTGAGGTGGCGGCCGGCGCACGCGACCCCGCGCGGGTGCGCCCTGGCGACGCGGTGCGGATCATGACCGGTGCGCCCATCCCGGTGGGCGCGGACGCCGTGGTGCCCGTCGAGGTTGCCGAAGAGCACAACGGCAAGGTGCAGGTGCGGGCAACCCCGGATGCGGGCGACCACATCCGACCAGCCGGTGAGGATGTGCGGGCCGGCGCCACGGTGTTGCGGTCTGGCCGCCGCCTGGGTGCGGCCGACATTGGCATGTTGGCGTCAGTCGGACGCGGACGGGCGCTGGTGCACCCACGCCCGCGGGTCGCGGTCGTCTCCACCGGCGACGAGCTGGCTGAGCCCGAGGCCACCCTGACCCCCGGCCAGATCCGTGACACCAACTCCTACACCCTGACGGCCATGGCCCAGGAGGCGGGCGCCACGGCATTTCGCCACACCATCGTCCCTGATGACCGCCGCGCGCTGACCGAAGCTTTCGAGGGCGCACTGTCCCACGCCGACATGCTGGTCACCTCCGGTGGTGTCAGCGCCGGCCGCTATGACCTGGTCAAGCAGGTCTTGGCCCAGCTCGGGGACGTGGCGTTCTCCAAGGTCGGGATGCAGCCGGGCATGCCGCAGGCCTTCGGCTTCGTCACCCGCCCGCTCAGCCACCCGGTGCCCTGCTTCGGACTGCCCGGCAACCCGGTCAGCGCCTTCGTCAGCTTCGAGGTCTTTGTGCGACCGGCGTTGCGCCGGCTGCAGGGGCGCACTGATCTTAATCGCCCGCGGATCAGCGCTGTCCTCGAAGAGCCCTTACGCAGCCCCGCGCACAAGGTGAGCTTCCTGCGGGTCACGCTGCGGCGCGACGACGTCTGGTATGCGCGGGCGACCGGTCCCCAGGGCAGCGGCATCCTCTCCTCGGCGGTCGAGGCCGACGGCCTCGCGGAGATTCCCAGCCACCGCACCGAGGTGGCGGCGGGCGAGACGGTCGTCGTGCACCTGCTGGTGTCACGGTGAATGAGCAGCTGACCCATCTCGACGAAGCCGGTCGGGCGCGCATGGTCGACGTCGGCGACAAGGACGTCACCCTGCGCCGCGCCGCTGCGCGCGCGGTGCTGCGGATGACCCCGGCGACCGCCAAGAGACTGGTCGAGGGCCGCCTACCCAAGGGAGAGGCCCTGGCTGTGGCCCGCCTGGCCGGCATCATGGCCGCCAAGCGGACACCCGAGCTCATTCCCTTGTGTCACACCGTGGCATTGGCCTCGGTTGAGATTGAAGTTGAAGTGGACATCGAGGGCGGGCTGGCCACGGTAGTTGCGCAGGTCCGAGCGGCGGGCCGAACCGGTGTGGAAATGGAGGCGCTGGTAGCGGCATCAGTAGCGACGCTCACGCTCTACGACATGGTGAAGGCAGTGGAGCGCGGAGCGCTGGTGGAGCGCGTCGAGCTGCTGCACAAGTCCGGCGGTGTTCGCGGGGACTGGCAGCGCCAACCGTGAGCCGCGCTGTGGTGATCACCGTGTCCACGCGTGCCGCTGCGGGGGTGTACGCCGACGAGGCTGGACCGCTGGTGGCGACCGTGCTGCGCGAGGCCGGCTTTGACGTCGTCGAACCGGTCGTCGTGCCAGACGGCCGCCAGGTGGTCGCCGACGCCATCCGCGAGGCCTGCGAACGGGCGGACGTGGTGGTGACGACCGGCGGAACGGGCCTGCACCCGCGTGACGAGACGCCCGAGGCGACGCTGGACGTCGTCGACCGGCTCGCCCCAGGCTTGGCCGAAGCGATGCGGGCCTCCTCGCTGGCGGCCACGCCCATGTCGATGTTGTCACGGGCCGTGGCCGGGCTTGCGGGCCACACACTGGTGATCAATCTGCCCGGTTCACCCAAGGGGGCACAGGAGAACCTGCACGCTGTCGTCGCCGTCCTCGGCCATGCCGTCGACCAGTTGCGGGGTGGCGATCACCAGGGCTGAGCAGCGCGTCGCGCCCGACGTGTCAGGGCGTTGCAATGCTTCATGGGTTTCCCGTCGGCGGGCTGTTAGGTTCGCTGCCGATGGGGATTCTTGTGGTGCTCTTGCTCGGCGGGTTGTGGGCTTTGATACTGCTCCCCGGTGCGCTGCGCTCGCGGCGCAACTCGTCACCGATCGATTCGATTCTGGCCTTCGAGCGAAGCATGAGTTTGCTTGCCCCCCGTCGCCCCGGCGAGCGGCG
>JACCVM010000121.1 GCA_013698135.1 Euzebyaceae bacterium
CGACGCCTCCCCGACACTGGCGCGAGCGGTGCGCACCCACCCGCAGCCGCAGCCGGTGGTGATCGCCGACGCCGTCAGGCTGCCACTGGCCGACGGCGCCGCGGACCTGGCTGTGGCGCACATGTCCCTGCAGGACGTCGACGACCTGGAAGGCGCCGTCGCCGAGATCGCCCGGGTGCTGCGACCACGTGGCCGCCTGTGCGCGGCCGTGGTGCACCCACTCAACAGCGCCGGAACCTTTACCGGCGACGAGCCGGACGCCGCCTTCGTCATCGACGGCTCGTACCTGGGGACGCGCCGTTACGCCGAGACCGTCGACAAGGTCGGGCAGTCGATGACCTTCCATAGTCAGCACCGCACCGTCGAGGTGTACTCGCTGGCCTGCGAGCGCGCCGGACTGCTCATCGAGGCGCTGCGCGAGCCGGCCCACCAAGACCGCTGGGTCACCGAGGACCCGGCGCGCGTGCGCTGGCAGCGCATCCCGCTGTTCCTACACCTACGGGCCGTCAAGCCAGGCTGATCAAGGCGGCTACAGCTCGGTGGGGCCCACCACCAACCCCAGCCGGTCGGCTCCCCGCCGCAGCCGCGTGTCGGCGGTCACCAGCCGGCAACCTAGGATCCGCGCTAAGGCGACGTACTCCGCGTCGTATGTCCTGGCCCAGCCGAGCTCGTCGGCAATGGCCCATGCCTGGGCGCCGAGCTCGCTGGGATTCTCGCTCCCCACCGGGACGGCGGCGAGCCGTTGCTGCAGGCGCTGCACTTCAGAGGTCGGAACATCACCTCGCCATACCTTGGCATGCAGCACGGACCGGGCCTCCGACCACAGCAACGGCGGGGCCACGAGCTGCTCGTCACCGAAGATGTCGAACCCGCGCGCTCCGAGAACCGCCCCCACCACGACACTGGCGTCGACGACCATCACCGTCAGCGCCCGCGCCGGCTCTCGCGGACCGCACGGACGACGTTGGGCATGGGCGCACCCCAGAACGTGCGCTGCCAACCCTCGGGAAGCGGCAACTGCTCGTCATCGAGCGCGTCGAGGTCTGCCTCTTCGACGAGGTACTGGGTGCCGATCTTCTGCGAGCGCAGCCGACCCGCCCGAATCCAGCGCCGGATGGTTTCAGGGTTGCGGCCTATGCGACGAGCAGCCTCAGGAACGGTCAGCATAGTCATATACTACAACAGGACCCCATCCCCAGCCGTCCTCGACCGGCGGCAACCACATCCCGGTGCGCTGAAGACTCGCGCACGGGGTGGGGTCCGGGTCGATGTCGCGCTATTCGACCGTCCGCTGAACGTCGGCCTTCCCCCAGCGGGCGGCGATGTAGCGCTGGCGCTCCTCAGCGGCGGCGATCTCGCGGGTGGCGTTGGCGGTCCGCACGTAGAACGCGGTCTTCTTCTCGAGCTGTCCCTTGCGGTCCACGGTAACGACGGCGTCGACGGGGAAGCTGCTCGGTTGGACGTGAACGCGGCACAGGTCCTGTCCGTCGACAGTGTGGATCTGCAAGGACACGTCGGCCGCGGCGGTCTCGCCCGTCGAGGCGACGAGCAGGTTGCTCACGTGCAGCATGAACTGGTCGCGGGGATCCTTGCCGGGCATGGCGAGGCTGGCGTAGTCAGTGGCCAGGCCGGTCACGGTGCCGTCGTCGGCGACCCCAATCAGCAGCGTCCCACCCGACCGGCTGTTCGCGAACGCCGCCACGGTCTTGAGCGTCCCCGCCACGCCCTGGACGTCTACGGCGTCCTTGACGCCGGGGAGGCGACGATCTTCGCGCGGCTGCTGCTGGCCGAACCGGTCGACCACGGGCGCCTGCATGCCGACCTCGCCAGCGACGTGGTCAAGGTCTACGCCACGCAGATCACCTCGCCGGGCTTGCGCGAGCCCTTCGCCGGCTTGTCGACGTGCACGAACCGCCCGAGCAGATCAAGCCAGGCGTCGCGCTGCCACACCCGCTGCCACAGGTACGCCGTCGCGTGCCCCGACGGGTTCGGCGGGTTGCCGGCCCCGCCGCCGTGGCCCTGGTTGAACGGCAGGAAGCGCGTGTCAGCGCCGGCCAGGCGCGTCGTCATCGCCACCCGCTGCGGATCGACCGCGAAGTGCACGACCGCCCGCGCCAGCGTTCGGTTGCGCGGGTCGCGGTCGCGCCGGTACTGGCTGACCGCCTGATCCACACCCTGTCCGGTCAACGGGTTCTTCAGCTCGGCTGTCGCGACCGGGATGCCGTTGACGAACAGCGCCAGGTCCAGCGACCTGCCGGAGGCGGGGTCGTAGCGCAGCTGGCGCGTCGCCGTCAGCCGGTTGGCGTCGTACCGCGCCACCAGGTCAGGGGTGAGGCCGTGCGCCGGGCGGAAGTAGGCGAGACGCAGCGACACGCCCTGGTCCACGGCACCGTGGCGCGCCACGTCGACCACACCGCGCCTGTCCAGCTCCGACGCCAGCCGGTCGGCGAACCGGGCCTGTGCCGCGTCGGCGTCGCCGCCGTAGGCGCTTGACCAGCTCGTTCCAGGCGTCGGCCTGCGTGGCGCCGATGAACGCGAACAGCTCCGCGGTGTCGAGGCCGCGTACCGGGTCGAAGTCCCCCTGATCCCCCTGCAGCCTGTCGTTCTTGACGGCGAGGTAGCTGCCATGATCGGTGAGCGCCGCGCAGATCGCGACCTCGAACTGTTCCTCGTCCGGGTTGCGCATCAGTCGACGGTCCCTCGCGGCACGACCCATGCGGTCGCTTGCCCTGTGACGGCGGCGATGACGTCGAAGTCAGCGTCGTAGTGCCACACGGTCAGGCCCTCGATCTCCGCCGTCGCGGCGACGAGCAGGTCAGCCACCCCAGCCGAGCGATGCTGTCCTCGCTCCACGAGGGCCGCCTGCACTTCTCGTGCGCGTGCCTCGACGCGGTACGGGATGGCGACGGGGAGCAGGTGGTCGACCAGCTCGCGGCGTGTGTTCCGGTAGTCCGCAGTGGAGCGGGCCGAGAAGCCCATCTCCAACTCGGTGACGATGCTGACGCCGACCAGGCCGGCGGCGATCTGGGCATGCACGCTCTCGGTCACCTCGGGACGCCGCAGTCGGTAGATCGCCGACTTGTCGATCAGCCAGCGCGCCGGGCTCAGTCCCACGCCCGGGCCATGACCTCGGGATCACCCAGGTCCTGCAGAAGTGCGCCCGCTCGCATCAGGCCCTCCTTCGTGACGGCGCGCCGGCGCACCGCCTTCACGGACTCCTCGAGCGCCGTGTTGACGGTGTCCTTGATCGTCGAGGTCCCGAGCACCCGCCGGGCCTCCTCCAGCACGCCATCGTCGATGTCCACCAACCGTTTCGCCATCGCACCTCCCGGCGTATATCCGCTGACTTGTACAGGATATATGACTGTTCCTTCATATATGACTGTTCCTCATCAGCCGAAACTCGCGGACTTCACAAGGGCTGCAGGGTGATCGACGGGAACCGCCGGAAGTCCCGGTCGGCGGACAGGATCGTCGTAACGCCGTGCTCCCTACACAGCCCCATGATGGCGGCGTCGAGCATGAGATCGCCGCGTGAATGGCCCTCCTCGATCGCGGCACCCAGCCTCGCCCAGAACCGCTCGCCGGGGTGCAGGACTCGCAACGTCGGGCTCTCGAACAGCCCGTTCAGCGCGGCCGGCTGTGGCGCTGGAGTCGGCGATCTGAAGACGCGCGGGTAAGTGACCACCCGGACGAACCCGTTGACCACAAACACCGGGATCGCCCAAGGCTCGTCCCCCTCTGCAGCGCGGCAAGGGCTCGCCGTCCCACATGGTGCTGCGTACTGTCATTGCAGGTGGGACAGCGTCACGCCGCCGTACCGGGCACGGCGAACTCGCCGGTCACCGCGGCGGTGATCAAGGCCTGGCGGTG
>JACCVM010000167.1 GCA_013698135.1 Euzebyaceae bacterium
TGGCCTCGGCCAGCAGCCCAGCCCCCTCGTCGGCGTGTCCCGGCAGCGAACACAGCGCGGTGCCCTTGTTGACCAGGGCGTACGCGCGGACGGCCGGCGCGTCGACCTGGTCGGCGACGGCGATGGCCCGGTCGGCCCATTCAATCGCCGCCTCGTGCTCGTCGGTGAGCATGTGGCCCTGCGAGCGGTAGGCGAGCACCCACCCCATCTCCTCGCTGGGACCCAGCCGTTGGGCCACCTCCAACGCCTCACTGATGCGCTGCCAGTAGTCGGCGAGGTCGCCGTCGTAGAAGCGCAGCAATGCGAGGTGGCGCAGGGCGGCCGCCTCCTCGACGGGGGCCTGCGCCTGTTCGGCCAGGAGGCGCCATTGCTCGGCGTGACGGCTGGCCACGTCGAGCAATCCGACCGCCAGCGCCCCCCGCGTCGCCACCGAGCGCAACGCCAGCTCGTCGGCATCCTCCGGCACCGACAGCTCGTCGGCACCTGACAGCCCCTGCTCCGCAAGACGGACCGCCAGCAGACCCGAGCCCTCCCGCAGGTAACGCTCGGCGCCGGCCTTGGCGTGCGTCACCAGCTCGGCGTGGTGTCCCGCACCGGCGGCGTGGTGGGCGAGCAGCGCGTCGTCGGCCTCGCCGGACTCGCGCAGCGCGGCCAGCGCCTTTTGGTGCAGGCGGCGGCGCTGGCGTCCCAGCAGCTGGTCGGCCACCGCCTCACGAGTGAGCGCGTGCCGGAAGCTGAAGCTGTCGTTGTCGCCTTCGACCAGCAGTCCACGGGCCACCAGCTCGCGCAACGCGACGATGAGCCGGTCCTCGCTGATCTCGCAGACGGCGGCCAGCAGGTCGAAGGGGACGCGCGTGGCCAGCACCGCCGCCGCGTCGGCGACGGCACGCTCCTGCGGGGCCAGCGCGTCCAGACGGCGCAGCACCGCCTCGGCGGCGTTCCACGGCAGGGCCACGCGATCAAGGGCCTCGGGGTCGTCGGTGCCCGCGGTGGCGATGAGCTCCTCGACGAAGAACGGGTTGCCCTGCGTCCGCCGGTGCAGGGTAAGCACGGTCTCGGCGGAGGGGGCGCGGCCGTACACGGCCTCGAGCATCGCCGCCAGCTCGTGGCGTTGCAGGCGCGACAGCCACAGGTGCGTGACGGGGCGTTGGCGCTCCAGCGACGGCAGCAGGGCCGCCAACGGGTGGCGGCGGTCGAAGTCCTCGGGTCGGAAGGTGCCGATGATCAGCAGCGGAAGGTCGGGCGTTGTCGCCAGCCGGCCGAAGAGGGCGATGCTCTCCGCGTCGGCCCAGTGCAGGTCCTCCAGCACCAGGACGGCGGGCCGTCCGTCGGTCAGGTGGCGGACGAGCTCCAAGCCCGCGCGCAGCAGCTCGTCGGAGGTGTGATCGTGGTCGTCGACGTGGTGCGGGTCAGGCAGCAGCGGAGCGAGGACGTGACGCAGGGCGTGGGCTCGGGACTGCAACGCCGCCGGCACGTCGTCCCACCGGCTTACGATCGGTTCAACGGCGTCTCGCAGCAGCTCGTAGGGGCGGTCAGCCTCCTCGGCTTGCCCGCCGAGCACGATGGTGCCGGGCGGCAGCAGCGCAAGATACTCGCGGACCAGCCGGCTCTTGCCGACGCCCGCCTCGCCGGTGACCAGGGCCACCTGCGGATTCGGGGTGACGTCCAGCTGCCGCCGCAACGCCGACAACTCGGCCTCGCGTCCCACCATGATGGGACTGAGACCGGGCCGCGACACCCACATGGCCTCCAGCCTAGAGGCCGGGATCAGTGCGTGGCGGTCGCCGCCGGTGCGGAGCGGGGCGCGGTGACGGCCGACCGAGGGGCCGTTGCGGCCGACCGGGGCGCGGACGCCGCCGTCTTGGTCCAACGGCGACGTCGCGCGATTCCGGCGTGCAGTCGCTCGGCGCGAGCGGTCGTCATGACCGCCGCGAAGTACGGGTCGTGCAGCATGTCGGCCTCCTTCCAGCCTTCTCGGGGGTTCGAACCCGATGGGACCACCATGTGGTCCTGAGGTAGCCGGCCGCATCGGCAGCAATACGCATCTTTTGCTGCGAGATCTGACCTAGGCCCGTGTATTCCAGCCGTAGGTATGCCTAGGCGGCCTCGCCGCGGCGGGTGCGCCGACGGACACGGACGTCCGCAACAGCACCCACTCACGTGGACCGGGCGGTCGGCGCTGGTGCGCGGGTGCAGGAGCGGACATTGATGCCCGAAACGGCACCCGGCCGAGGTGGGGAGGCGGGGAGGCGCGCTACTCGTAGCGCAGGGCCACGACCGGGTCGAGGCGTCCCGCCCGTCGCGCGGGGAACGTGCCGAAGGCGATGCCGACACCGACGCTCACCCCGAAGGCCAGCGCCACGCTCCACCCGGTCACCGCCGCCGGCAGCGGCGTGAAGGTCGACGCGGCCTCGGCCAGGCCGACCCCCAACGCGATGCCAAGCACCCCGCCGACGCCGCACAGCACGATCGCCTCGACCAGGAACTGCGTCGTGATGTCACGCGTGCGCGCTCCCAGCGCCTTGCGCAGGCCGATCTCGCGGGTCCGCTCCTGCACCGACACCAGCATGATGTTGCTCACCCCGATCCCGCCGACCAGCAGGCTGATGCCGGCGATGGCGGCCAGGACCAGGGTCAGCGTGTCGAGGATCTGGCCGGCCACGCCGAGGATCTCCTGCTGGGTCAGCACGCTGAACTCGGAGTCGTCCAGCCGCTCGGACAGCACGGCGCGCAGCCGATCGGTGATGGGATCCAGCTGGGAGGCGTCAGGTGCCTTGACGAAGATGGTGTCGACCCGCCGGGTGCCGAACAACCGCTGCGCCGCGGTGATCGGCACCACCACCTGGCTGTCGCGGTCGACGCCGAGGGCGGCGCCGAGCTCGTCGAACACCCCGAGCACGCGGAAGCGCAGCCCCGCGATGGTCACGTACTTGCCGATCGGATCGCTGTCGGGGAACAGCGCCGCCCCGGCACTGGACCCCAGCACCGCCACCCGGCGGCCGGTCGCGACATCGGACTCGGTGAGGAACTCGCCGCGGACCACCTCGCGGTTGAGCACCTCGTCGAACTCGGCGGTGGCGCCGAGGACGCTGGAGAACGCCGACACGCTGCCGGCACGCACCGTCTCGCCGCTGGCAAGGTTGCCGCTGACCGACACCTGGTCGCCGAGGTCCCGCTGGATGTCCTCGACGTCGTCGATGGTGAACTTGCTGAGGGTCGGGGCCTGGCCGAAATCGAACGAGCCAGGCACGACCAGCAGCAGGTTGGAGCCCAGATCCTCCACCCCGGCGGTCACCTCGTTGCGCGCGCCGGTCCCGACCGCCACCAGCAGGACCACGCTCATCACCCCGATGACCACCCCCAGCACCGTGAGCGCCGAGCGCAGCCGGTTCGCGCCGATGGCCGTCACCGCCACCCGGGACGCCTCGGGCAGGTTCACGCGCCGCGCTCCGGCGGGGCCGCAACGGGCGCCAGGGGCTGCTCTGACGCCACAGACCCCGCTGACGTGACGGGGGCGGCCTCCAGCACCCCGTCACGGATGCGGATCTGGCGCGGCGCCAGCGCGGCGATCTCCTGGTCGTGGGTGATGACCACCACGGCGACGCCCTGCTCGCGATTGAGCCCTCGCAGCAGGTCCATGATCTCCTGCCCGGTGACCGTGTCGAGGTTGCCGGTGGGCTCGTCGGCCAGCAGCAGCCGGGGCTGGCTGACCAGGGCACGGGCCACGGCCACGCGCTGCTGCTCGCCGCCCGACAGCTGCGCTGGCCGGTGGTCAAGGCGGTGACCGAGGCCCACCGACCGCAGCGCAGCGGCGGCCCGCTCCCGACGCTGGGCTTTCGGCGTGCCGCGGTAGACCAGCGGCAGCGCGACGTTGGCCAGGGCCGAGGTCCTGGTGAGCAGCTGGAACTGCTGGAACACGAACCCGATCTCGGTGTTGCGCAGGCGCGCCAGCTCGGCGTCGTCCATCTCCTCGACGGGGCGCCCGAAGAACCGCAGCCGGCCGGTCGTGGGGCGGTCCAACGCCCCCAGCAGGTGCAGGAGCGTCGACTTCCCCGAGCCGCTCGGCCCGATGATCGCCACGAACTCAGCGGGCTGGACCGCGAACGAGACACCCCGCAGCGCGTGCACCACGGCAGCGTCGGCGCCCTTGCCGAGGGTGTAGGACCTGGTGACGTCGCTGGCCTCGACGACGGGCGGTGGCGTCACCGCCGCTGGCCCGCCGGATGATCGGCAATCACTGCACCGTCACCTCGTCGCCGTCCGACAGGTCCTCGTAGCCGGTGACGATCACCTGGTCGTCGACCGCGAGGTCGCCGCGCACCGCCGCCTGCTCTTCGCCAAGGGCGCGCACGCGCACGTCAACGACGTCGACGACGCCGTCGCGCACGACGTAGACGACATCGCCGCCCTCACGGCGCAGCAGCGCTCGAGAGGCCACCACCAGGTCGGATTCCTGCGTCTTGGTAATGATCTCCGCGCTGGCCGTCATGCCTACTTTGAGGCGGCGCGTGGAGCCGTCACGCTGGCTCGGGCCGATGATCCGGATGCGGACGGGATAGCCGACGCCACCCGTCTCGGTGCGGTCGGCGGCGACCTGCACCTGCTCGACGATGCCGTCGAACGTCGCGTCGGGAAAGGCGTCGACCAGCACGGTGGCGCGCTGCCCGCTGCGCACCTGCGGAGCGTCGACCTCGTCGACCTCGGCCGCGGCGTAGCGCTCGGACAGGTCGTAGACGCTGAACAGTGTCTGGCCGAGGCTGACCGGCGCCCCGATCCGCAGCGTCCCCCCGTCCTGTCCCCCTCCCGTCAGGCCGCCGAGGGCGCCGGCTGCGCCGGACAGGTCACCGGGCAGCTGCGCCGGCAGCGGCGTGGCCCCCGCCACCGCGGCGTCGCCCAACTGCACGCGACCGGCGAAGGGCGCCTTCACCACCAGCTGCGAGG
>JACCVM010000260.1 GCA_013698135.1 Euzebyaceae bacterium
GCTGTCCGACCTGCTCGGCGACGACCACGACCTGGCCGTGCTGGCGACGGTGCTGGAGTCCGACGGCGGCCTGCCGGTGACCCTGCAGCGGTTGATCGACCAACGCCGAGCCGAATTGCAACGCGACGCCGTGTCGCTGGGGCAGCGGCTGTACGCCGAGCGTCCCACGGATTTCGCGCGCCGCCTCCGCGGCGTCCATCGGATCTGGCGCTCGGAAGCGGCCGCACGGGCCGGGGCGTGATGGATCCGGTCGCCGAGGTCGCCGTCGAGCCGGCCAGGGCGCGGGTGTACGAGCACGGCTGGCAGTCGTGGAGCCCGACGACCAGCTATCGGCTGGGCCAGCATCCCCATCGCCCCCGCAGCGACCGCAATCACACGCTGGCCTACCGCCCTGGTGTGACCGCTCCCGACGACGCCTTTCAAGGAGAGGGCCTGCTGGCGATCGACCCGGGCGATACAGGGCCCGTCCACGTGTTCGCCGCTGCCGACGGGCGGGCCGAGGTTCCTTCGGTGCGGGTCGTGGCGGCCGGCGCCGTGCTGCGCGTGGCCGCCGACGGCCCGGTCGACCACCTGACTGATCACGGCGGCGGGGGCATCGACGCAGCGCTGGCGCGCTGGGCAGACACCTATGCCGTGCGGGCAGAGGTGGCGCCGCCACGTCCCGCGCCAACCTTGTGGTGCTCCTGGTACCACTACTTCACGGCGGTCACCGAGACCGACATGGTGGAAAACCTCGCAGCCATGGACGCCCTCGACCTGCCGATCGACGTGGTGCAGCTCGACGACGGATATCAACGCGAGATCGGCGACTGGCTGTCGCTGTCGGACCGTTTCGGTTCGCTGGCCGACCTTGTCGGGCGGATCACGCAGCAACACGGCCGGCGAGCCGGGATCTGGGTGGCGCCGTTCCTGGTCGGCTCGCGGTCACGGCTCGCCGCCGACCATCCCGATTGGCTGGTAGGCGGTGGCGACGGCCCCGCCGACGCCGGGCACAACTGGCACCAGGACCTGTTCGCGCTCGACGTCACCCACCCCGCGGCCGCCGCCTACCTGACCGAGGTGTTCACCACGCTCGCCAGGTTGGGCATCGACCTGTTCAAGATCGACTTTGTCTTCGCCGGCGCGCTGGACGGGCACCGGCACGGCGACATCGACGGTCTCGGCGCCTACCGGATGGGCGTGGAGCTCATCCGCTCCGCGATCGGCAGCGAGGCCTACCTGCTCGGCTGCGGCGCACCCATCCTGCCCAGCGTGGGGCTGTTCGACGCCATGCGGATCAGCCCGGACGCCTCGCCGCACTACGAGCCCGACGACGGTGACCCGTCCCAACCGTCGGCGCGGGCGGCGGAGTTCACCGGCAAGGCGCGGGCCTTCCAGCACGGACGCTTCTGGACCAATGACTCCGACTGCCTGCTCGCACGGCCGGCGGTGCAGCGCCGCCAGGAGTGGGCGGCGCACGTCGAGCGCTACGGAGGTCTTCGCGCCAGCAGCGACCGGCTGGCCGACCTCGACGGCTGGGGCCTGGAGACGACCCGGCGGCTGCTGTCCGAACCACCGCCGCGCGCCTTCGTCGACGCCTGATCAGCCGGCCTCGCCGGTCGCCGCGCCACGGGCCCGCCACTGCAGGTAGGCGGTGATGAAATCGTCGATGTCGCCGTCGAGGACCGCGCTGGTGTTGCCCGTCTCCTCGCCGGTGCGGTGGTCTTTGACCATCTGGTAGGGATGCAGGACGTAGGAGCGGATCTGGCTTCCCCAGGCGACTTCGCGCTGCTCGCCGCGCACCGCCGACAGCTCGACCTCACGCTTTTCGCGCTCCAGCTCGGCCAGCTTGGCCTTCAGCAGCGTCATGGCGGTGGCCTTGTTCTGCAGCTGGCTGCGCTCGTTCTGGCAGGAGATCACGATGCCGGTCGGCAGGTGCGTCAGGCGCACCGCGGAGTCGGTGGTATTGACGCCCTGCCCGCCGGGACCGGAAGACCGGTAGACGTCCACCCGCAGGTCATCGTCGGCGATCGTGACCTCGTCGTCGAGCTCGTCGAGGATGGGCACCACGTCTACCGACGCGAAAGCGGTGTGGCGGCGGTTCTGCGAGTCGAACGGGCTGATACGCACCAGTCGGTGCACACCCCGCTCGGCGTGTAGCAGGCCGTACGCGCGGACGCCGTGCACCGTGAAGGTGGCCGAGCGGATCCCGGCTTCCTCACCCTCCTGCTCGTCATGCAGATCGACCTTGAAGCCACGGCGCTCGGTCCAGCGCAGCAGCATCCGCAGCAGGGTCTCTGCCCAATCCTGGCTGTCGGTGCCACCGGCGCCGGCGTGCACGGTGACGACGGCGTCACGGCTGTCGTGTTCACCCGACAGCAGCACCCGGATCTCCAGCTCCGTCAGCTGCCGGCGAAGCCCCTCGAGCCCGGCGCCGACCTCCGCCGCGGTGTCGGTGTCGTCCTCCTCGCGGGCGAGGTCGTTGAGGACCGTGAGGTCTTCCAGCCGCTGGGCGAACTCGTCATGGACCCGCAGGTCATCCTCGACGGCGGCCAGCTCGCCCATAACCCTCTGCGCTTGCGCCGGGTCGTCCCACAGATCGGGGACCGAGGCCTTGGCTTGCAGCTCGGTCAGGCGGCGGCGCTTCGCATCGAGGTCAAAGGTACTCCTTGACTTCGGCGAGCTTGGCGGCGTAGTCCGCCAGGGTGGCGCGGTGATCGGTCGGCACGGAATCCTCGGATTGCGGAGCGCTCGCTGAGCGACACTGCGGAGTGCTCGCTGGGCGGAACTCATCATTCTAAGTGCGGCGGACCTCCTCCATCGGCTGAGCGGCGAGGTCGGTCAGGTCCGCCAACAGCCTGCGGGCCGCGCTCACGTCGGCGATGGGCTGCTCGATACGCACGAACAGGGTCCGTTCGTCGTCGAAAACCAGGCTGGGAACCCCGGTGATACCGAGCTCGTCCTCCGCCTCCTGATGCCACAACCCCACTTCGGCGCGCCACCGCTCGGAGTCGGCGACCTGAGAAGTCGAGGTGCACCCGCGCGCAGTGCGCCACCCACCGTGGATATCCCGCGCCCCAGCAGCGGAAACACCGGTGAGAAGTGTTCTCAACCGGCTAGCATGCCCCCGAGGAGGTCTGCGATGACGACGCCGCTGATCGACGCCACCGAGATGTACCTGCGGACGGTCTGGGAGCTGGAGGAGGAGGGCATCACGCCCATCCGTGCCAGGCTGGTCGACCGCCTGGGACTGTCGGCTCCGGCCGTGTCGGAGACGGTGGCGCGTCTGGAGCACGACGGTCTGGTCCACGTCGCCGACAACCGCACGCTGGAGTTGTCCGACTACGGCCGGGAGCTGGCAGTCGGCGTCATGCGCAAGCATCGCCTGGCCGAGCTGCTGCTGACCGAGGTGATCGGCCTGGAGTGGGAGGAGGTCCACAACGAGGCCTGTCGCTGGGAGCATGTGATCTCCGACGCCGTCGAGCAACGCCTGGTCGACCTGCTGGGCTCGCCGACCACCTGCCCCCACGGCAATCCGATCCCTGGGCTCTCGCCCGCCGACGAGCAGATCGATCCGGACCTGTTGCCGATGATTCAGGCGGCCAAGAGCGGTGGGCGCGCACGGGTCACCCGGATCTCGGAAAAGCTCCAGGGCGACGTCGGCGCCATGCGCTTCCTGCGCCAGCACGGGTTGCGGCCCGGTGTCACGGCAGGTCTGCGGATCGACGGGGGCATGGTGCTCGCCGAGGTCGACGGCCAAGCGGTCACCGTCCCGGACGAGGCGGCTGAGCACGTGTACGTCCTCCCTGCCGCCTAACCACACCCGGAGTGGTGGGCATCTGATTCCGATTCGGTACCGAATCCCCACCACCCCGGTGTGCCAGCCGTGACCACGTCATCCGTCGTCGCGCTCATCCGGCGCGAAGTGACCGCCTTGCAGCCGGGCGACGAGCGGGAGGCCGCCTCCCGGCAGCGCTTCCTCGACGCGCTCCAGCGGTTGCCGCGACCGTTCGACACCGACGCGGACCCGGTGCACGTCACGGCCTCGGCGATCGTCGTCGGCCGGGCGGGCACCGTGCTGCATCGCCACAAGCGGTTGGGCATCTGGCTGCAGCCGGGCGGTCACATCGACGCCGGCGAGCTGCCCTGGGACGCCGCGGTCCGCGAGGTCGCCGAGGAGACGGGACTGCGAGCCACCCACCCCCCGTCGGGTCCAACCCTGCATCATGTTGACGCGCACCCCGGCCCGCACAACCACACCCACCTGGACCTGCGTTACCTGCTGCGAGCGGAGGGCGAGCCGCGGCCGGAACCTGGAGAGAGCCAGGACGTCCGCTGGTTCGGTCTGCCCGAGGCGCTGCGCGTGGCCGACCCCGGGCTCGTCGGTGCCCTGCGCCGGCTGGCTGCTGGAAATCCGTCGGGGGGATGTAATCCCTGAGCGGCGGTCGACACCGTAGGGTAGTTGCGACAGCGACGACCGTGCGGCGACGGCACGCGATGGCACGACCAAGCTCGCGAGGTACCCGTGATCACGTTCGACCACGTCACCAAGCGCTTCGACGACGGCACGGTAGGCGTCGACGACCTGACCCTTGAGGTGCCCGAGGGCGAGGTCGTCGTCCTGGTAGGCCCGTCGGGCTGCGGCAAGACCACGACGATGCGGATGATCAACCGCATGATCCAGCCGACCGGCGGCACGCTGACGGTGGACGGTCAGGACGTGATGACCGTCAGCCCGCCGCAGCTGCGCCGGCGAATCGGCTACGTCATCCAACAGGTTGGCCTGTTCCCCCACCGCACCATCGCCGAGAACATCGCCACGGTTCCGGAGCTGGTCGGCTGGGACAAGGCCCGCACGCAGGAGCGGGTCAAGACCCTGATGGCCACGGTGGGACTGCCCGACAGCGTGGCCAACCGCTATCCGCACCAGCTGTCGGGTGGACAGCGCCAGCGGGTCGGCGTGGCACGGGCGCTGGCGGTGGATCCTCCGATCATGCTGATGGACGAGCCCTTCGGCGCCGTCGACCCGATCGTGCGCTCCCGGCTGCAAGACGAGTTCCTGCGGCTGCAGCTACAGGTCCGCAAGACCATCGTGTTCGTCACCCACGACATCGACGAGGCCATCCGCATGGGCGATCGCATCGCGATCCTGTCCGAGGGCGGCAAGCTCGAGCAGTACGACGACCCCGAGCGGCTGCTGGCGGACCCGGCCAACGAGTTCGTCGCCGACTTCCTCGGCGCCGAGCGCGGGCTCAAGCGCCTGGCGCTGATCCCGGTCTCGGAGGTCAGCGCCGAACCCGGCCCCGTCGTGTCGCCCGACGACGACCGCGGCAACGCCGCCGAGGTGGCCCGCTCCTACGGCACCGACTGGGTCGTGGTGGTCGACGAGCAGCGTCGCTTGCGTGGCTGGGTGTCGCTGCACGAGCTGGACGGCAGGATCGCCGACGCCAACCTCCGGCAGTTCGCGTTGTCGGTGGAGAGCACCGACTCGCTGCGCGCTGCCCTCAACGCGATGGTCACCTCACGCACCGGCGTCGCCGTGCGCCTGTCGGAGGGCGGCCTCTACGAGGGCATCATCACCCAGGAGCTGGTCTCCAAGGAGATCCGGTGATCCACGCGGCTGGGGTCGTCGCCCAGGTCGTGGACACCGAGTGGATCGGCCGCCACCTCGACGACGTGCGCACCTACACCCTGGAGCATCTGCTGCTGACCGGTCTGGCCGTTGGCATCGGGTTTGTGGTGGCGTTTCCCGTTGCGCTGCTGGTGCAGCGCTACCCCCGCCTCTACGGCCCGGTGCTCGGCCTCGCCGGTGTGCTGTTCACGATCCCGTCGCTGGCGCTGTTCGTCGGCATCATCCCCTTCACCGGCATCGGCATCGCCACCCCGCTGACGCCCCTGGTCGTCTACACCCTGCTGATCCTGGTACGCAACACGGTGGAGGGTCTGCGCTCGGTGCCCAGCGACGTGGTGGAGGCCGCCGAGGCGATGGGCTACAGCCGGCGACGGCGGTTGCTGCGCGTCGAGCTGCCGCTGGCCACGCCGGTCATCATCGCCGGCCTGCGCATCGCCACGGTGTCCACCATCGGCCTGGTCACGATCACGGTGCTGATCGGCTGGGGTGGCGTCGGCCGCTTCTTCCTGGACGGCTTCGCCCGCCGGTTCGCGACGCCGCTGCTGCTGGGCATCGCGCTGTCGGTACTGCTGTCGGTGGTCGCCGACTTCAGTCTGCTGGCCCTGCAACGCCTCGCCACTCCGTGGGCAAGGGGGCGGCGATGAGCGGGCTGCACAGCATCCTGGAGTGGTCCGCCACCCCCCGGGCGAGGCGGCGATGAGCGGGCTGCACAGCATCCCGGAGTGGTCTGCCACCCCCCGGGCAAGGGGGCGGTGATGAATGTCCTGGGCGGCATCCTGGCCTGGTTCGCCGACCCGACGCACTGGAGCGGCGCCGACGGCGTGCCCGTGCGGGTGGCCGAGCACCTTGGTTACTGCCTGCTCGCCACGGCCGTGGCGACGTTGATCGCGCTGCCCCTCGGCGTCATCCTTGGCCACACCGGCAAGGGGGGATCGCTGGCCATCAACGTGTCCAACGCCGGTCGAGCGATCCCAACCTTCGGCATCGTCCTCCTGGCGTTCCTCGTCGCCGGCGCCGGCCTACTGCCGATCACGGTGGCCCTTGTGCTGCTGGCCATCCCACCGATCCTGACCAACACCTACGTCGCCGTGCGGGGCATCGACCGCGAGCTGCGCGACGCCGCCGAAGGGATGGGCATGTATGGCTGGCAGGTGGTGCGCCAGCTGGAGGTGCCCATGGCCATGCCGCTAATCATGGCCGGGGTGCGGACATCGGCCGTCCAGGTGGTCGCCACCGCCACCCTGGCGGCCTACGTCACGCTCGGCGGTCTCGGCCGCTACATCTTCGACGGCCTCGGCCAACGGGTCTACGCCGAGGTGGCTGCCGGCGCCATCCTCGTCGCCATCCTGGCGCTGGCCGTCGAGTTCGGCCTGTCCAAGCTGCAGACGGCGGTGACCGCGCGCGGCCTGCGGTCCACCCAGCGTGACGACCCCCTGGCCGCCAAGGCCACCGCAGCACCCGCCTGACATCGCTGCTGTCCCTGCTATCCCCCACCCGAACCGGAAGGAACGATCATGCGACTCCGTACCCTGCGAGTGCTCGGCGCCCTGTGCGCAACCCTGCTGGTGATGACCGGATGCGCCTCCTCAGGCGGCGATCCTTTAGCCCAGCCGTCGGAAGCCGGCGGCGCCACGGCCGGAGCCAGCGATGGCGCCAGCGAGGGCGGCGGTGAGCCGATCACCGTCGGCTCCGTGGACTTCAACGAGAACGTGATCCTGGCCCACATCTACGCCGGGGCGCTGGAATCGGAAGGCATGACCGCCACCGTCGAGGAGCGCCTCGGCAACCGTGAGGCGGTCGTGCCGCTCATCGAGCGCGGCGACATCAACGTGCTGCCGGAGTACTCCGGTGCGCTGCTGGCCTTCCTGGCCGAGGGCGAGATCGAAGAGACCGACCCGCAGGTGGTCGTGGATCAGCTGCGGGAGCAGACCGACGGCGAGGACTACACCGTCCTGGAAGCGTCGGAGGCTCAAGACGTCGATGTGCTGGTCGTCACCCGCGAGACCGCCGAGGCCAACGACCTGCAGGTCGTGTCCGACCTCGAGGGCGTCGCCGATCAGCTGGTCATCGGCGGGCCCGCCGAGCTGGAGACCCGCCCCAACGGCCTGCCCGGCTACGAGCGTGAGTACGGGCTGCAGTTCGCCGAGTTCCGCACCACCGACGCGGCCGGCCCCGTGACCATCGAGTCCCTGCTGAACGGTGACATCGACGTCGCCCGGCTGTTCAGCACGCAAGCGATCATCGAGGCCGAGGATCTGGTGGTGTTGGAGGAGGACGTCCCGCTGCAGCTGCCGCAGCAGGTCATCCCGCTGGTCTCAACGTCGGTGGAAGACCAGGTCGCCGAAACCCTGAACCGGGTCAGCAGCGAGCTGACGACCGAACAGCTGACCGCGATGAACAGCGCATTCGAGAACGACAAGGAGGACGCCACCGACATCGCCGAGGAATGGCTAGCCGACCACGGGTTCTAACCAGAACAGTATCGCCCAGCGTGCTCTACGCGGTGCCGTAGGACTGCTCGCCGGCCTCCACGCGCATGTCGAGCCAGTTGTCCGGTGGCGCCAGCGGGCAGCTGTAGGCAGGGTCGTAGTGGCAGGAGGGGTGGTAGGCGAAGTTGAAGTCGCAGACCAGCCCGTTCGAGGGCGTCGACCCCAGGTCAGCGCCCTTGGCCGTGTCGATCAGGTAGCGTCCTCCGCCGTACGTGATGTCGTTCCCGGTCGCGTCGCGGAAGGGGATGAACAGCCCGCCGCCGTAGTCGTCCAGCCAGTAGGCGTCAAGCGTGCCGCCTGGAAGCGACACCCGCCCGATCCGCACCAGCGCCATCAGCCCGCCGGTGCTGGTGCCGATCTCGTAGCGCTGTGGCTCGACCTCGGTGTCGATGGGGGCGCGTACGGCCCACTGGGGGTCGTAGTCGTAGTAGCGCAGACCCAGAAAGTTCTCGCGCTGGTCCGCCGGCAGGGGGGATTGCGGATGGTGACCGAACAGCTGGTCTCGCACGGCCCGCCAGTGGCCATGGGCGCCAGCGGCGTCACGGTCGAGCTGCTGGCGCACCTCGGCGTACAGCGCCGACACCCGGCGCCGGTAGTCCAGCAAGGACAGGGCGTCGATCATCGCCGGGCCCCCGCTTCCGCCGCCGCGGGCACCGCCGACGCGCGGGCCCTCGATCCCGAGCCCAGGCGCCCCTCGGCGACCGCCACGCCGACGATGACCACACCGGCACCAACGAAGACGTTCCAGCCGAGCGGCTCGGACAGCACCACCACGCCCAGGATCACCGACACCACGGGAATCAGGTAGGTCACCATCGACGCGCTCATGGCGCCGGCCTCGGCGATGAGCCGGTAGTACAGCAGGTAGGCGAACCCCGTCCCCACCGCCCCGAGCACGACGACGCTGCCGACCACGCTGGGCGAGAGCGTGACCGGCGTCGCGGCCACCACCGGTGAGACCAGCAACAACAGCGACGCCGCCATGGACAGCTGCGCCGCCGACAGCGCCAGGGCAGGAAGTCCACGGTTGGTCAGGAAACGGCGGGTGTAGACGAAGGACACGCCGTAGCAGGCTCCTGCCCCCAGGCAAGCCAGCTGGCCCGACAGGGCGTTGGCGCCGCTGTCGTTCCACGGTGCGACGACCAGCACGACGCCGACGAAGCCCACCAGCAGCCCCGCGACGCGGGCGAGCGACCAGCGCTCGTCGGACAGTGCCGCCATGGCGATGAGCAGGGTGAACAGCGGGGTGGTCCCGTTGAGCACCCCCGCCATCCCTGAGCTGATCCGTTGCTCTCCCCAGGCGAACAGGTAGAAGGGCACGATGTTGGCCACGACGCCCATGAGCGCGACATGCCCCCACACGGCGGGGGTCCTCGGCAGTGGCTGACGGCGCACCGCCACCACGACCAGCAGCACCACGGCGGCCAGGACGAGCCGGCCGAGCACGATCTGCGCCGGACTCAAACCGTCCAGCCCCAGCTTGATCAGCAGGAAGCTGGCGCCCCAGATGCCGGCGAGCGCAGCCAGCCGCGCGACGTTCGCCCGGCTCACGCCGCATCCGCGGCGGTCCGGCGACTGACAGTGCGCAGCACCGGGTCGGCGATGCTCGATCCGGCTGCGTGACCCAAGACCAGCCCGGGGGCGAGTCCCTCGGCACGCCACAGCAGGCCACTGGTCTCCGCGACGGGCTGCGGAGGGCTCAGCGGCACACGAAGGCACTCAACGTCGGGGGTCGGCACGCAGCGGGCTCCACAGGCAGCGGCGGCTGATCCTACCCGCCGCGCGGTACCGTGCAGGGGTGCAATCTGGGCGCGGCGACCGGCTCTGGAAGCCGGCCCGCCAGTGAAAGGCAACCGTGCGTGCGCTGGATCGGTCGCCTCCTCGCCGTGTCGTTGCTGCTGGGTTGCGGCTACGTCGCGGTGACGGCGACCCAGGTGGTGGCCGCCTCCCGCCGGGACAGCCGCGACCCCGCCGACGCGATCCTGGTGCTGGGTGCCGCCCAATACGACGGGCGACCGTCACCGGCACTGCAGGCGCGCCTGGACCACGCCGCCGAGCTGTTCGCCGAGGACGTGGCCTCGGTCATCTGGGTCACCGGCGGTCAGCAGCCGGGAGACCGCTTCACCGAAGCCTCGGCGTCGTCGCGCTACCTGATCCGCCAGGGCGTGCCCGCCGACGCCGTCAAGTTGGAGAATCAGGGTGCCAACTCCTACGAGTCGCTGGCAGCCGCAGCGCGCTACCTGCGCCAGGAGGAGCGACGCGACGTGCTGCTGGTCAGCGATCGCTGGCACTCGCTGCGGATCCTGTCGATCGCCAGAGAGGTGGGGCTGCGCGGTCGGGTGTCGCCCACCCAGACCACCGTGACCGAGGGCACCGCGAGCCGGCTGGTTCGCGAGACGGCCGCTGTGGCGCTCGGCCGTCTGGTCGGTTACCGCCGGCTGACCGGGTTGGACGAGCGACTGGCTTCGCGAGGCTCCTAGAATGATCCCTCCATCGAGCGGGAGAGATCCATGGAACGATCAGAGGCTGCATGGCAACGGGTGGGCGAGCAGTTCTCCGCCCTCGGGGAAGGCTTCAAACGCCACCAGGAGCAGGTGGGCGAGGAGCCCGCGGCCAGCCAGGAGGAGGGCGTCGCCGAGGCATTGCGCACCCTGGCCGAGGCCGTGGACCGCATGGCGACCTCGGTCGGCAATGCGCTGCGCGACCCTGACGTCCAACGCGACGCCAAGTACGCCACCAATGCCCTCTTGGAGGCGCTGGGCACGTCGTTCTCCCAGCTCGGTGGCGAGCTGCGGCAGCGGGTCGGCAAGAAAGACTGAGGGCCGCCGATGGAGCTGTCCTCGACCGACGCGCGCACCCGGCTGCGCATCTATCTCAACGATCACCTGGCCGGCGCGGCGGGCGCCGTGAAGCTCGCGCGGCGCTGCCAACGCAACAACCGAGGCACGCCGCTGAGCGCCTACCTCGAGAAGTTCGTGGTGGAGATCGACGAGGACCGCCAAGTCGTCAACGGTCTGCTGACGCGGCTGGGGATGCCCGTGGACCCCGCCAAGCAGTGGCTGGCAACGTTCGCCGAGGTGGCCGGTCGCCTCAAGCTCAACGGCCAGATGGTCGGCTACTCCGACCTCAGCCGCCTGGTGGAGTTGGAGGGGCTCAGCCTGGGGGTGGCGGGCAAGCTGAGCCTGTGGCGCAGCTTGCAGCAACTGGCGGCCACCGAGGCGGCGGTGGCCGCCCTGGACTTGGCAGCGCTGATCGAGCGCGCCGAAGCCCAGCGCGACGCGCTCGAAGCGCACCGTTTGGTTGCGGTGAAGCGGGCGCTGATTGAGATGTAGCCGGGACGCTCACGGCATCGTGAGCAACGCGGCCATCAGGTCGATGCCGTACCACAGGTTGGCCAGCCGCAGGTTCTCGTTGGCGGCGTGCTGGTTGTTGTCGTGGTTGGCCATCGGCACGACCAGCAACGGAACGCCGAGCACCTCGCTGAAGCTGTGCAGCGGCACCGACCCCCCGAGCGTCGGCAGGCTGATCACCGCTTCGCCGGCGGCGGCTTCGGCCGCGCCCAGCACGTCGGCTGCGATCGGCACGTCGACGGGGGTGCGCACGGCGGGGTAGCCGGCCTCGCGAGTGATCTTGACGATGCGCGGATGGGCGCGCCGGGTCTCCACATCTGGATCGTCGGCGATCACAAGGAAACCCTGTCTGCGGATGTGGTCCTCCACGAGCTCGAGCATGGCCTGCGGGTGGTTGCCGGCCGCCAGCCGGATGTCGATCGACGCTCGTGCGGTCGCCGGGATGACGTTGCGGGTGGCCCCGCCGACGCCGGCGGCGGCGAGGCCTCGCACGTTGAGCGAGGGCAGCAGCAGCCGCTCCGCCAGCAGCGCGTTGCCGGCTTCCGTGGCGGCCAGGCCCAGGGCTTCGCGCAGGTCCTCGTCGACGGGCGGCAGCTGCTCCAGCGCCGCGTGTTCGGTCTGGTCCGCCGCGACCGTTGAGTCGTAGAAGCCTTCCACCAGCACCGTGCCGTCGTCGTCCTTCATCGACGCCAGCAGGCGGGCCAGCTGCTGCGCCGGGTTCGGTGCCCAGTTGCCGTAGTGGCCGCTGTGCAGCTCGTGCAGCGGCCCGTAGACGGTCAGCTCCAGGCCGGTGAGACCCCTGACGCCGAAGATGACCTGTGGTCGGCGGGTCTGGTGGACGGGACCGTCACAGATCAGCCACGCCTCGGCCTCGAGGCGATCGCGCAGCTGCCGCAGGTACGCCGACAGGTGCGGTGAGCCGATCTCCTCCTCGCCCTCGAACAGCAGGACCACCTCACGGGTTGGCTCGATTCCGGCCAGCTGCAGCGCGTCGAGGGCAGCCAGCAAGGCGACCAGCGGCGCCTTGTCGTCCGCGACGGCCCTGGCGTACAGCCGCCATTCGGGATCGACCTCCTCGTCGTCGGCGGGCAACGGGCGGGGACGGCCGCCGAGCTCGGCCTCGGCGGTGTACAGCGTCGGTTCGAACGGATGCGAGCGCCATTGGGTTGGGTCAGCCGGCTGGCCGTCGTAGTGGACGTAGATGCCGATCCGGCGGTCGGATCGGGGAGCTGGGATGCGGCCGGTGAGCACCGGGGCGGCGCCGTCGATCTCGACGGTATCCAGCGTCACGCCCCGACCGGCGAACGCGTCGCGCAGGGCCGTGGCGTTACGCCGGACGGCCGCCAGGTCCCGCGAGACGTTCGGCAGCGCGACCAGCTCGGCGAGGCTGCGCACGATCGCGGGTGCGTTGGCCGCGCGGTAGTCGCGCGTCGCCGTCACCGCCTGCTGCTGAGTCGTCATCCCTGTCTCCTTACTGTCTGCCCCACCACTTCGCTCCTTGAGGGCTCGTAGCCTGGGGTGGTGTCCGAGACCCGCGAAACGAGCCTGCGTCGGGGCGTTGCCATCCTGGAGGCGCTCGCCAGCGATGCAGCAGTGCGCAACGGCGGCCTGCGCGTCACCGATCTGGTCGAGCTCGTGGGCCGGGAGAAGAGTCAGATTTCACGCTCGCTGCGGACGCTGGCCGAACTGGGACTGGTCGAACGTGACGGCGACGGCTTCCGCCACCGCCTCAGCTGGCGGTTCTATCTCCTTGGCGCCCATGGCGGGCGGGCGCGCCTGGTCGAGCGGGCCTCGCCCCTGCTGCGGCGCCTGGTCGACCAACTGGGCGAGCGCGCGCACCTGTCGGTGCTGTCGGGCGATCAGGTGCTCACCTTGCTGTCGGAATCGTCACCGCATTCGGTGCAGGCAGCCGGTTGGAGTGGGCGCACCGTGCCGTGTTGGTGCACCGCCTCAGGTCGCGCGTTGCTGTTCGACCATGATTCGGACTCGCTGGCGGTGGTGTGCGGCCACACCGACTTTACAGGCCGGGGACCCAACGCTCCCCGCAGCGCCGCCGATCTGTACGAACGTATCCGGCAGGCTCGCGAGCGTGGCGTCGCCGTGGTCTCCAACGAGTTCGAGGAGGGCCTGGTGGCCGTGGCCGCGCCGGTGCGCGACGTCGACCGCCGGCTGGTCGCGGTGCTCAACGTCTCCGGTCCCACCTTCCGCCTCGGTCGCGACACCGACGCTGCCACCGAGGCGGTGATCGACGCCGCAAACCACCTGACGCGGGCGCTGAGCGCGCAACGCTGACCACCTTTCCCTCGGGTTACAGGTCCCCGCCTTCGTCAACCAGGCGGTGGATTTCGCGTGCCAGCAGCGCCAGCCGGGCCTCGCGCACCAGCGGGACCTCCCGCCGGCGACGGCGCACCCGCGCCAAGTCAATCTCGGCCAGTAGCACCGTCTCGCCGTCCTCGGCTTCTGCGATCACCTGGCCCCACGGGTCCACGACGTGGGAACCACCCCAGAAGTGCAGGTCGCCCTCGCTGCCGACCCGGTTCACGAACACCACGTAGCTTTGGTACATGCGACCGTAGAAGCGGGTGAGGTCGCGCCAATAGGACTCCGAGTCATAGTGCTGCGGGAACAGGCTCTGGGCACTGCTGGTGGGGACCAGCAGGACCTGCGCACCGTCCTGCACCGCGAGGAACGGCAGTTGTGGCTGCCAGGCGTCGTTGCAGATCAGCGTGGCCATGCGACCCCAGCGGGTGGTGAAGGCGCGCATGGCCTGGCCGGGACTGAAGTGCTTGCGCTCGTCAAAGATCCCGTACGTCGGCAGGTACAGCTTGCGGTGCACATGGCGCAGCAGTCCGCCCTCGTAGTAGGCGGCCGAGTTGTGGCTGGAGCGCCCGCTGTCCTCCTGGAACCCCAGGAGCACGCCGGCGTCACCGCTGGCAGCCGCCAGCGCCAGCAACGACGGGTGGTCGGCCGGCAAGGCGAGGTCGTCGTCCACGCGACCGACCGCATAGCCGGTGAGGCACAACTCGGGAAGGACGACGAGGTCAGCGCCGCCTTCCCGAGCGCGCGTGATGAGCCTGCACGCCGAGGCGAGGTTGCCTTCCAGATCGCCCAGCTCGGGCTGCATCTGGACGAGCGCGACGCGCATGCGCGCGGCGGCCCGCTGCTGGGTGCCGGCTACTCGCTGATGATGCCGTTGGAAGCCAGGAACTCGGCGGCGACATCCTCG
>JACCVM010000183.1 GCA_013698135.1 Euzebyaceae bacterium
TCCGGTGGACCGTGGCCTGGCTACACTTCGCCGCTGTCGCTCGGGCGAGTGGCGGAATTGGCAGACGCGCAGGATTCAGGTTCCTGTGGCCGCAAGGCTGTGGGGGTTCAAGTCCCCCCTCGCCCACACGAATCCTCCTGGTCAGCGGTGGTGCCCGCTGATCCGTCCACCTGGCGAGTAGCCGCTCGCAGAGGTCTGCGGTGGCGCCTGTGACCTTTACACCCCAGAGCTCCTCGAACCCGGCAGCCGGACCGGTGGAGCCGAGCAGGTATGCCTTCGTGGGCTGGTACCGGGCCCCGGCCACTCCCAGCGATCCTGCTCTGATGAGCGCGTCGAAACGGGTCGTCCGTCCCCACCACTCGACCCTCAATCGCTGAAGCTGCTCATTGCGCTCGTCGAAATCCGTGGAGCGATCGAGGAACGTCGCACGCAGCTGGGCCGCCTTCTCGCAGGCCGAAACCAGCGACCGCTTCGCGCCGGTGAGGGTCGACTGTGCTCGGTGGTGCTGGACCGAGCCTTGAGGAAAGTTGAGATCGGCGACGGCTGCGAGCGCGGCAGAGTGTGACAGCGGTGTTCGGTAGCGCGTCGCGGCCACGCGCGTCCCGCGGTCGGAGTCGAAGCAGGAGTAGACGACAACCCCCCACCCACGGCTCAGCGAAGAGATCCAGCAGTCGCCGGCGATCCATGCGCAGAGCTGTTTGATGGACGTGTGCGACACGTAGCGAGCAGCGCCGAGCACCTCGTCGTCTGCCCCCGGGAAGGGAATGCCGGATGACCTCCAGTGCCTTGTCTCGCACTGCCCGCCTCAGTTCGGCGAGGTCGTCTGCGTTCCAGGTCTCCCTGTCGGGCTCGGAGAGGATGACCATGAAGTACCAGGCGTCACGGCCATCCGCGTCCTCAGCGCGTCGCGCGTTGACCTCACTGGGCCGCAATCGACCCTGCCACTGGTCGAGGAGCCATCGCTTGACCTCCTCGGCGGGGTGCTCTGCCACCGTGGGACCGGTCATATCGGCACTTTGCCCGCCAGGACTCGCCACAGCACTGATTCAGGCAGACGGGTGCTGCCGAGGTTCCCCTCACCGCTGCCGAAGGTTCTCCCGGGCCCGGGCCAGTGATGGGGCGCAGCCGGGGTGAGCCCTCTGCGCCGCGGGCGTGCCCGTCGTCGGGCTCGCAGACCGCCAATGGCGTAGGTCAGGCAACGAAGCCGGTGAAGCGGGCCACACCTCCGCCCTGATGGAGGACGGTGACCTCGGTGGGGCCGAGCAGGCTCTGGTGAACCTTCGCTGCGACCGACGAGTCGTCGGGCAAGTGGCCGGTGAGTGTGAAGTCTCCAGCGGCCTTGGCCTGGTCGACCTCCTCCTCGTCGATCAGGAGAACCCAGGTAGCGTGGACCGGGCCGGTCTTCGCATTGACCACGACAGTGCTGTCGCCGATCTGTACGCGGTGATCGTCGCTCGTGACACCCATGGAGGAGCCCCTTGGCGGTTTGTGGACGTTGACCGGACCATGAGTCCGGCACGTGTCCACGAACGTAACGCCAGCGGACGGTACGCGCTAGCGGCGCTTTCCGGGGCGCGGCATGGGGCCCTTGGGCATCGGCAGATCGCTGTGCCCGAGGGCGCGAAGCTTGCGGTCGAGGGTGTCCACGTCGCCGGCCTTGAGCGCGCGTGGGAGCTTCGCCATGTGATTCTGCAGTTGGCGCAGTGGCACCTGGCCCTCGCGGTCGCCGACGCTGACCTCGTGGACGGGCGTGTCGCCGACGGTGCGCGCCACCCGCCGCTTCTCCTGCTTGAGCAACGACGTGACCCGCGCGGAGGCTCCCTCGCCGACCAGGACCACGCCGGGCCGACCGACGACGCGGTGGACGAAGTCCTGCTTGCGGGTGACCCCGACGGCCGGGGTGACCTTCCAGCGACCTCGCATCGACTGCAGCACCGCCGCCGCCGCGCCAGGCTGGCCCTCGATGGCTCCGAGGGCAGCGCGCTGCGCGCGCAGCCCCAGCACGATCATGGCGGCCATCGCGGCGAGCAGCAGTCCCAGCAGCGGACCCGCGATCGGTTGGTCCAAGACGACGCCGAGGCCGCTGATCACCGCGAAGGTGCCTGCGGCGGCCGCAACCATGTACCCGACGAGCTTGTTGTCGGCCGCACGGGTCTGGGCGAACGCCTGCCGCAGCTGGCTCAGCCGCTGCCCGAAGCCGGAGAGGGATGCCATGGGCCGCATGCTATGCATCCCGCGCCGGTGGCGCCTGAAGATCGGCTGCCTCCGAGCCGCTGGCACCGTTCGAGCCGCTGGTGCGCTGTCGCGCGCACCGGTGTCAGCGAGAGGGACCGCCGCGGCCGTGGTGGTGGTGATGGTGGTGCTGTCCGACCACGCCCTCGCGCAACCCCTGGTACTGGCGGTACAGCGAGAATCCCCAGCCGCCAAGGGGCCAGATGGGCCAGAAGAAGTCGGCACCGCTGGCCGCCCAGATCCCCAGCAGCGCCAGGCCGACGATCGCATAGGTGCGCAGCGCCCCGCGAAGGTCCCGCCGCGCCTTGGCCAACTCCACCTCGGTCGGCGGGAGTGCCTCGGGCGGCGTGACCGGCAGGTCGCGCAGCACCAGCTCCAGCTCGGAACCCACCCGGGCCGCGTAGGCTTCACCTACCCGGTCCGATAGCTCGTCGAGCGTCAGCCGGCCCTCGGCGGTGTGGTGGCGCAGCGTGCGCGCCATCAGCTCCCGCTCGGCGTCGGAGACCAGTGTCTCGCCTGCTGCGGCGATCGCGCCCGGAAGTGTTCCCATCGTTGACCCCACTTGGTCGTGCGTTGCATCGACTACTGGCTGGCCGTCGCCCCGCCGTCGCCCTCGCTGTGCAACTGGACCACCACGCTGCGCTCCGAACTGCCGCGCACGATGCGCAGCTCGAGCGTGGCGCCAGGCTCGATCGCGTCCAGCCGGTCCAGCAGGTCGTCGGGTGAGCCCAAAGGCTCACCGCCCGCCTCGACCAGCAGGTCACCACGCTGGATGCCGGCGAGTGCGGCCGGGCTGCTCTCGGCAACCCGCTGCACCAGCAGCCCATCCCGCTCGGCCAACCCGACGGCGGCGCGCAGGCGGTTAGCCACCACCGACGGTGCCAGGCCGACGCCCAACTGCACCCGCGGCCGGGTCTCGCCGCGACCCAGCGCGGCGATGCGGTCGCGCAGCGCCTGGTCCCCGGTCAGCGCCAGGTAGAACCCCTCGCCCAAGCGGTTGGTGTTGATGCCCAGCAGGCGCCCTTCGGTGTCGGTCACCGGGCCACCGGAAGATCCTCGGCTCAGCGGTGCGGTGTGCTCGAAGGCGCCGGTGATTCGCCGGCCGCCAGGACCGCGGAACTGTTGATCGACGGCGGTGATGGTTCCGAAGGTCGCACGCACGCCTCGCCCCTGGGGATTGGCCAGGGCGAACACCGGCGTGCCGGCCCGCAGGTCGCTGTCGCCGTCGCCGGTGTGCGTCCACTGCGCCACGGATGCGCCCTCGGTGTCCGCGCGCAGCACCACCAGGTCGGCCTCGGCGGCGATGCCGGCCGCCTCGCCCTGCACCTGCCTGCCGTCCGCGAAGGTCACGGTGGTCGTGCGGTCCCGAAGGTTGTGGGCGTTGGTCACCACCAGGCTGTCGCCGATCACGATGCCGGCGCCGCGGCCGCTGCGGCCGATCGCCACCACCGAGCCCCCCACCCGCTCACTGACCTTCGCCGACGCCGTCGCGATCTCTTCCAGTGCACCCATGGCTGGCACTCCATCCTGCGGACCGTCTCGCCGCTTCCTCGTCATCAGTTGTGAGATGCAATCTACTACCAACTGAGTGGACGTGCAGCACGCTATCGTCGCGTCATGGCTTCCGCGTCCCCCCTCGCCGCCGCCGTCGCCAAAGTCGGCGACCGTTGGACGCTGCTGCTGGTCGAGGCCCTCCTGGCCGGCCCGCGGCGCTTCGGCCAACTGCGCGCAGCGGTGCCGGGCATCGCGCCGAACATCCTGTCGCAGCGGCTCAAGCACCTGGAGGCCGAGGGCGTCGTGGCGTCAGCGCGCTACAGCGACCGGCCTCCGCGCTCCACCTATGCGCTGACCCCCTCCGGTGCGGACTTGGTCAGCGCGCTGCGGCTGTTGGCGGCATGGGGCGCCGACCACAGCGACGACGTGGTCCCGCTCCACCACACCCTTTGCGGCACTGCCCTGGAGGCGCACTGGTACTGCCCGACCTGCGACACCCCCGTGCCCGAGCCTGACGCCGACGAGCTGCACTACGCCTGAGGCGCGACGGCGCTGCCGCCTGCTGACGGCGACCCGTACGCTTGGCGGCGGGAGCAATCAGGAGGTGGCGGTGCACAAGTGGCGGCCCGAGACCGACGGTGGTGTCGCCCTGCGTGGCGCGCGGCGGGGCGGTCACATCGTCGCCGCCGGCGGCCTGGCCGTCGTTGTCGTCACCATCGCCGCCGCGGCCGAGGTCGCGCCGCTGTCGCGCCGACCCGTGGCGGTCGTCTTGGGGGCGGGAGCGGTCGCCGTGACCGTGGCCCTCGGGATGCTGGGGCCGCGCTCGACCGCCTGCGCGGTGCGTCGCGGGGTGCTCGCCGCCTTGCTGCAGGTCACGCTGCTGGCGGCGGCGTGGTTGGCGCTGCGGCCCTGAGGGCGTCCGCGCACCGAGGATCCCAGTCGGGCTGATTCGCCCACTGAGCCGTGTGCCAGACTTGCCGGCATGGCCAAGCCCGTGCTCACCCCGCAGTCGCAGGACTTCCCACGCTGGTACCAGGAGGTCGTCGCCAAGGCCGAGATGGCCGAGAACGGCCCGGCCCGCGGCACCATGATCATCCGGCCGTGGGGCTATGCGCTGTGGGAGCGAATCGCCTCCGAGCTCGACCAGCGGATCAAGGCCACCGGGCACGACAACGTCTCCTTCCCGCTGTTCATCCCCATGGAGTTCTTCGAGCGTGAAGCCGCGCACATTGAAGGCTTCAGCCCCGAGCTCGCGGTGGTCACGCACGGGGGCGGCAAGGAGCTGGCCGAGCCGTTGGCGGTCCGACCGACGTCGGAGACGGTCATCGGCGACGCGATGTCGCGCTGGATCCAGGGCTACCGCGACCTGCCACTGCTGCTCAACCAGTGGGCCAACGTGGTGCGCTGGGAGCTGCGCCCGCGCCTGTTCCTGCGCACCAGCGAGTTCCTGTGGCAGGAGGGCCACACCGCTCACGCCAGCTGGGATGACGCCCAGGCCGAGACGCTGAACATCCTGCACGGCGTGTACCACGAGGTCGTCCGCGACGTCCTCGCGGTCCCCGTGCTCCTCGGCCGCAAGACCGAGGCCGAGAAGTTCCCGGGCGCCGAGGCCACCTACACGCTCGAGGGCCTGATGCGCGACGGCAAGGCGCTGCAGATGGGCACCAGCCACCACCTCGGGCAGAACTTCGCCAGGGCCTTCGGCATCACCTTCAGCGACGAGGCCGGCGCACAGCAGCTCGTCTACACGACGTCATGGGGGGTGTCGGCTCGCGTGGTGGGCGGCCTGGTCATGGCCCACGGCGACGATCGCGGCCTGCGCCTGCCCCCCCGGCTGGCGCCCCAGCAGGTCGTCGTCCTGGCCATCAAGGACGAGACCGTCGAGGTGGCCCAGCGGTTGGTGGCCGACCTGCGCGCGGCCGGGGTGCGCGCCAGGACCGACGAGCGGACCAACCTGTCGTTCGGCCGGCGTGCGGTCGACTGGGAGCTCAAGGGCGTGCCGGTGCGCCTGGAGGTCGGACCCCGCGACCTCGCCGAGGGTAACGTCACGCTGGTACGCCGCGACCTCGGCGACAAGCAGCAGCTGTCCCTGGACGGGGTGGTGGCGGGGCTGCCGCGGCTGCTTGACGAGATGCAGTCGGCGTTGCTGGACGACGCGCTCCAGCGCCGCGAGGCGGCCACGTTCGACGTCGGCTCGGCCGCCGAGGTCGACGGGGCTGGTCTGTTCCGGGTGCCGTGGGATGCGCTCGGCGTCGAGGGTGAGGCGCGGCTAGCCGAACGCGGCTACACCGTGCGCTGCCTGGTCACCGCCGAGGGGCAGGTGCCGGACCCCGACGACGTAGGGCTGATCGCCTACGTCGCCAGGGCCTACTGACCGCGCGCACCGAGTTCTGCTCGCTGTGGACTGCTGTCTGAGCACGCAGACCGAGTTCTGCTCAATGTGGACTGCTGTCTGAGCACGCAGACCGAGTTGCGCTCGCTGTGGACTGCTGCCTGAGCACGCAGACCGAGTTCTGCTCGCTGTGGACTGCGATCTGATCAAAGCCCCGCCTTGTACAGCAGCCGGTTGGGGGTTCCGGTGACGTTGCTGCGGATGACGTTGGCGGTCGCGTTGCTGTTGATCCAGCTGACGATGCTCGACGAGGAGACGTCGCCGTAGGTGCTCTTGTAC
>JACCVM010000184.1 GCA_013698135.1 Euzebyaceae bacterium
CGGCGACCGCCTCCGCCACGTTGGCCAGGGTCTGGTCGCCGGCACCCGAGACCGCGACGCCGCCGGCGCCCGCCGCGGCCGTCTCGGCGGCTCGCGCCTGCTCGCGGGCGAGATCGACCTGCTCGGAGGACAGCCGCAGCACCGTCTGGCCCTTGCGGACCTTGTCACCGTCGTTCACGGCGAGGTCCACGACGACGCCGGAGACCCCGGCGGCCACCTGCTGATCAGCGGCGGGCTCGATCGTGGCCGGAGCCGACACGGTTTGGGTCACCTCGCCGGCGCCGACACGCTCCACTTCGACCACCGGCAAATCCTCACCGAAGCAGCCGGCGAGCAGAAGGGCCAGCACCCCAGCGGCCAGCGTGGGGCGCCGGGGAACGCTGCGCACAGCCGGTCGCCGCACACCGACCCGCCAAGGCAGCAGGCGGCTACGGTCCCGTGACGGGGGCGAGCAGATCAGGCAGATCGAAGGCCAGGTCGGCGAGGTGACCGGCGCAGCAACGGTGGGTGTCCAGGTGGCCGGGAAGCTGCGCGTCCACCGCCTCGCGCAGGGCACGCACCCGGGCCGACGGGTCGAGCGTGGCGACAGCCAGGACATCGGTTCCCTCGACGGCCACGCCCACCGACCGACGGCAGCAGCCGAAAATCGGCGTGTCGTCGCGCCAGGCTGCCTCGAACTCGCGGGTCAACGTACTGGCGACGGCGGACGGGGTCCCTGTCATTGTGCGGCTCCGGTTCTTCGAGGCGGTAGCCCCTTCCAAACTACCCCCACCCCCTGCACCCGCAACGCAACCATCCTGTCCTTCAGCCCCCCGCCAGCTCCGTCGAGCGGCGCTGCGCGGCCTCGATGGCGTTGAGGAACGCGGCGCGGACCCGCTGCTCCTCCAGGACACGGATGGCCGCGATCGTCGTGCCGCCCGGGCTGGTGACGGCCTCACGCAACTCGACGGGATGCCGCCCGGTGTCCCGCAGCATCTTGGCGCTGCCGACCATCGTCTGGATGATCAGCTCCGAGGCGATGTCCCGCGACAGTCCCAGCAGGATGCCGGCGTCGATCATCGCCTCGGCCAGTAGGAAGAAGTACGCGGGACCCGACCCCGACAGGGCCGTGACGGCGTCGAGGTGCTCCTCTGCCAGGTGCACCACCTTGCCGACGTGGCCGAGCACTGCCTCGGCGGTCGCCAGGTGCACGGGACCCGCGTGACGCCCGGGCGCGATCGCGCTCATCGCTTCGTCCACCTGTACCGGGACGTTGGACATGACCCGCACCACGGGCACGCCGTCCCCCAGCGCCTCTTCGATCCTGGCTGTGGGGACGCCGGCTGCCACCGAGATGACGGTGTGCGAGGCTGTCACCTTGCCGGCGATCTGTGCCAACAGCGTGCCCATGTCTTGTGGCTTGACCGCCACCACCAGCACGTCGGCGGCGGTCGCCGCGGCGGCGGCGTCGATGCCGGCACGCACGCCATAGGTCTGGGTCAGCACCTGCGCTCGCTCAGCGCTGCGCACGGCGCACAGCACCTGGTCAGCGGTGGCCCAGCCCGAGCGCAGCAAACCGCCGAGCAGCGCCTCGCCCATCCGCCCCGTACCCAGGATGGCAAGGGTGGCGTCCATCACAGCCGGCACCTCGAGCAACCAGCGCGCATGCGGCTAGGTGTCGCGCAACGAGCGCAGGAAGAACAGCAGGTTGGCTGGGCGCTCGGCGAGACGGCGCATGAAGTACGGGTACCACTGATGGCCGAAGGGCACGTACACCCGCAGGCGGTATCCGTCGGCGACCAGGGCGTCCTGCAAGCTGTTGCGCACCCCGTGCAGCATCTGGAACTCGAAGTCGTCGCGCGACAGCCCGCGCCGCGCGGCCACGACCTTGACGTGATCGATCAGCCGGTGGTCGTGCGTGGCGATGCGCGGGTACCGGCCGTGCGCCAGCAGGTAATCGGCGCACTGCGCGTAGCTGGCGTCGACCTCCGCCCGCGACTGGTAGGCGACCTGCTCCGGCTCGGCATAGGCGCCTTTGCACAGACGCAGGCTGGCACCAGCGCGCGACAGCCGCTCGACGTCGGAGCGCGTGCGGCGCAGGTAGGACTGGACGGCACAGCCAACGTGGTCGTGGCCCGCCTGCTGCAGCCGCTCCACCAGGGCGACGGTCCCCTCGGTGACGTCGTGTCCTTCCATGTCCAGCGTGAGGTGCTCACCGATGCCCGCGGTGGCGATGGCCACGTCGGAGCACAGCTCGGTGCACAGCTGCTCGGACAGCTTCAGGCCGAGCTGGGTGGGCTTGACCGACACGCCCGCCGGCAGCCCCTCGTCGCCGACTCGCCCCACCGCCTCGACGATGACCTTGGCAGCGGCCCTGGCGTCGTCCTGCGAGGTCACACTCTCGCCGAGGAAGTCCAGCGTCACCGTCTTGCCCTGCGCCACCAGCCGGCGGATGACCGCCAGGCCGTCGTCGAGGGTTTCGCCGGCGACGTAGCGCATGGCCAGCGACCGGGTCAGGCGGCGCGAGGTGACCTGTTTGGCCAGCGGACGGTTTTCACCGGCCTTAATCAGCAGGTTACGCAGCAGGTCAGACACGCGAGGCATCCTCCGTGCGCTCGACGCGGGCGCCCAGGATCTGCGCCATGTGCTGCAAGGACTGCTCGCGGATCGCGTCGGCGGGATGCTCCGGCGCGTCGAAGGTGGCGGTTCCCGCGGCGGCGACGGTGACCGCGATGTCACGGTTACGCAGATCGGCGGTGGTGTGCAGCACACAGATGTCAGTGCAGACGCCGCAGATGCGCACCTGATCGACATCGAAGCGATGCAGCAGCCCTTCCAACTCGGTTTCGAACATCGCCGAGTACCGGCGCTTGGGCAGCAAGTGCACCTCAGGGCGGTCGAGGTAGGCCCGCAGCTCATCGACGAGCTCGGCTTCGTCGGTGCCCCGCACGCAGTGGGTCGGGAACACGTCGAACTCGCGATCATCGGTCTCATGGGTGTCGGCGGTGAAGATCACCCGGTGGCCGGCGGACAGCGCGGCGTCCACCTCGCGAACCACGGCGGGTAGCACGGCGAGGCAGTCGGAGCTGGCGAGGTTGCCCTTTCGCAGGAAGCCGTTCTGCATGTCGACCACGATCAGCGCCTGCATCCTGTTCCCTCCGCTGCTACGAGTGAGAAGCCGACACGCAGGAGGCCCGCGACTCGACGGTCGCGGGCCTACCCGCCCGTCGGGCTCGGGCGCGCAACTTCGAGGCGGTAGCGCGCCGACCCGTTGCCGTTGAGCCTACGCTGCCGCGCGGAGACTCGTGAGCGCAGCGCCAGTTGCCCGGCGTCGACATTCGGACGTCATGATCAGCATCGGCCAACTATCCCCACCCCACCATGGTCCGACAGGACGGTTTTCTTCACCAACTCGGACTAGTCATCTGCACGGTCAGGATATCGGATTGGGGCCCATCCCCGCGCGTGCCCGCCAGGCTTGCTCGCGTTCGATGTAGCCGCCGAAGCCCAGCCGGATGGCCTGCCAGTACGACTCGTCGGCCACCGTGAGCAGCTGGCCGAGCACCCGGTCGAGCTCGTCGGCGGTGACCGCGTGCCGCGGCAGCACGCCGACCAGCAGCACGTCGCCGGCGTCGTGGAGGGCGAAGCGCAGCAGATAGCTGCGCAGGTTGCGCTGCAGCAGGTAGCCATAGACCTCGTCGCGACGTTCGTCGGGCGTCGCCATGAAGAACGACTCCAGCACCAGGTTGTGCGCCCCCAGCTCCAGGTAGACCGGGATCGTCCGCTTGCGCTCGCCGTGCAGGAGGGTGAACCAGGCCACTGCGCTACCTGCCGACCCGCCGATGCGTTCGACGTCGAGTTCAGGTTGACTGGCGAACCAGGACTCGACCTCGGCCTGAGCTTGCACGACTCAGGCGCCCAGGGCAAGCCGGCGCTGGCGAAGCACCCCGCGGTACACCTCGAGTGTGCGCTGCGCCGTGGCGGTCCAGCTGAAGCGGGCGGCATGGCGCCGAGCGGCTTCGGCGGCCTTGGCCCGGACGCGGGCGTCGACGAGGTACGGCAGCAGCGCCGCGGCGAAATCGCGCGGATCACGTGACGCCACCAGTGTTCCTCCGCCGTTGACGGCGGCTCGCAGGCCACCGACGTCGGAGGCCACGACGGGGGTGCCGCAGGCCTGCGCTTCCAGCGCGACCAGACCGAAGCTTTCGGAGTGGCTGGGTACCACCACCACGTCGGCGGCCCGGTACAGCAACGCCAGTTCGGGGTGGGGCCGAGGTGCCAGGAAGGCAACCCGGTCGGCCAGGCCCAGGTCGGCGGCCATCCGGCGCAAGCTGTGCGGGTCCGAGACGCCGTTGCCGTTGCCGCTGGCGCCGCCGACAACCACCAGCCGGGTGGGAACGCCGTCCGCGGGCAGCAGCACGTCCAGCGCCGCTAGCGCGCGCACGGCCGTGTCGGGTGCCTTCAGCGGCTGTAGGCGGCCGACGAACAGCACGATGCGCCCGCCTCCCAGCGACTCGCGCGCGGCATGGCGGTCGATGGCGGGAGAGAACAGATCGAGGTCGACGCCGGGTTCGACCAGGTGCACCTTGCCGGGCACGGCGCCGTAGCGCTGCCGCAGGATGGCGATCTCACTGGTCGCCGGCGCGACGATGGCGTCGGCGTCGGCGACCACCCGTTCCTCGGCGGCCAGACGCAGCGGCGGCTCGGGAACGTCACCCGGCGCCAGGGTGTCGTTCTTGGCCCGGCCCAGAGTGTGGAAGCTCTGCACCAACGGGAGCCCGAGGCGGCGGGCGGCCAGCCGGCCCACCCAGCCGCTCATCCAGTAGTGGCCGTGCAGCAGGTCGAGGTCAGGGATCGCCGGATGAGCGGCCAGCGCGAGGTAGAAGGCGCACAGATGGGAGGCGAGATCATCCTTGGCCAGCCCCGGCGGACCGGCTTCCAGGTGGTGGACGGCGACACCATCCGCGGTCGGAACGGTGGCAGGCAGGTCGCGACCGGCGGCTCGGGTGAAGATGTCGACACCGACGCCGGCCGCGGCGAGACGCTCGGCCAGCGATAAGAGATAGACATTCATGCCGCCGCTGTCGCCGGTGCCCGGCTGCTCCAGCGGCGACGTGTGCACCGACAGCAATCCGACCCGCCGCGGTCCCGCGCGATCAGAAGGACGCGCGTCGCCCCAGTCCTGCTGCATCCACTTCCCGATCGTTGGCCCGACCGGCCATGCTAGCCACGCATGAACCCGCCGAGGCCGACCACGGGGATGGCTGCCGCCGTCGTTGTCGTTCCTGGGCGTCAGCCCAGCAGCGCCGTCACCTCCGAGCGCACCTCGAGCGCACCGTGCGGGCGGCCACCTGCGAGCACCACGGGATAGCGAACGGGTGCAGGGACCAGCGCGCCGAGGCCTTCAAGGATCGCGGCGAGCACCGGTCCGTCGGCGCGCTTGCCGCCATCGGCGATCTTGACGGCGATGCCCAGCGCCCGTTCGCCTTCGAGGCCTGCCGCCAGCACCGCCTCCGCGCCTCGCTTGGCCACCACGCGGTTGCTGGCCCGCATCATCTGGGTGTCGAAGGCGTCGTCGCCGCCAATCAGGACCGGACGCGCGGTCATGGCACTGCGGATGCGGCTCAACTCTGGCGTGCAGCCGGCGGCCAACCGGGCGAATCCCGTCGCAAGGCCGCGCAACGGCAGGACCCAGGCGGGGGCGCCACACCCGTCGACGCCGGGACCCGTCGGCGTCACCGTGGTGGCGTCGGCGAGGCGCTCGTAGATCCGCCGCTGCAGCGCGGTATGCGGCTGGAGATAGTCGGCGGGGTCGCCGCCGGTGGCGCAGTGGGCAAGCAGGAAGCTGGCGTGCTTGCCGGAGCAGTTGTGCGCCAACGGCTGGGGTTCGCGCTGTGCCAGCAGGGTCGGCACGTCGGTGGGCAGCGCCGGCGGGCACTGCAGCGCCGTCTCGTCCAGTCCCGCCTCCGCCAGCAGGCGTGCGGCCTCGATCTGGTGGATGGCGGTGCCATCGTGGGAGGCGCAGGCGATCGCCAGCCCGTTGACGTCAAGCGCCACGTTTGCCTCGGCGAGCAGGTCGAGGGTCGCCAGAGCCTGGAAGGGCTTGGCCGCCGAGCGGACGTAGGTTGGTAGCTCGACGTCCCCGAGGTGAGCCACGATTTCGCCGTCCACGTCACAGACGACGACGTGACCGGTGTGCTGGGACTCCAGCACACCGTCGCGAACGACATCCAACAGGGGAACGGCTTGGGAGACGACCATGGGTCGCGTCAGCCTATCGGGTTGCCGCCCCAATTGTGCCTATTGGTCGTCTCCGGTCCTTCCGTGCTCACGGACCGCCGAGGCCACAACGGCGTCGACGTCCGCGGTACCGTCACGGTAACGGTGGACGAGCTCGGTCTGCAGCGCGTCGAGGTGGTCCAACACGCCGCGTCGCAGCTCGGATACCTGCACCTCCTGAGCCGAGAGTCGCTCGCGCAGGGCAGCCAGCTCCTCGTCGTCCAGGTCGGGGACGCGACTTAGCTCGGGATTGTCGATGTGGGGGTCGTGCAGGCGGCTGGCGTAGGCCTGGTCGTCCGGAATGAACAGCGGTGAGATCCGTGCCTTGAGCGGGTCCCGTTCGCCGTCGGTCTTCTCGGCCAGGATGCCGCTGAGCTCGTCGACGAGGTCGGCTTCGTGGCCGGCTTCGTGGCCGGCTTCCTGGCCGGCGCTGCGCCGCGCCTGCTCGGCGCACGCGATGTCGATCTGGCCCTGCACCACCCGGCGGGAGTAGGACAAGGCGGCTTCTTCCTCACGGCAGTCGTCGCGCATGGTCCGCAGCTCGGCGGCCGTGCGGTCGTCGAGCCCGTCGAGGAAGTCGGTAGCCGTGACCCGATCGATGCGGCGGCGCCGCTGTTCCATGGCCGTCCCCTTCGTCGCCGCGCAGGGCCGCGGTTGCCAAGGGGATGGTACTCGCGCAAACGCCAATGCAGTGCGACTTCGCGTGGCTCGTGAAGGCTCGACAAACGGGCAGCCGCGCCGGCGACGGGATCTGCACACGGTTGGGCGATCGCTGCGCGTGGCCAGGTGATCCCGGTTCATCCCTCGGCGGGTGGGCGGGCACCGCAGGTGGCGAGGGCGGTCGCGGCCAACCTTGTGGCCGCCGCCAACGCGGCGTGCACGTCAGCGCCGGTCAGCCGGGCGGCGAGCCAGCCGGCGGTGAAGGCATCACCGGCTCCGGTCGAGTCGATGCTGCCAAGGTCTGGGGGAACAGTGGCGGCGGCGCAGTGCAGCACCTCGGCACCGTCGGACCACAGCGCGCCGTCCACCCCGACGGTGACGACGACCTCGGGATAGGCGCTCGCCAGACGACGAATCGCCTCCCGGGGCTCGTTGCAGTCCGTAAGCACCCGGGCCTCCTGCAGGTTCGGCAAACAGGTGCTGACGCCGCGAGTCCAGCCCAGGAACGCCGCGACGCCGGCGGCGCGCAGCGGTTGCGCCGACGACGGATCGACCGAGACGGATATCCGCTGTTCGCGAGCTCGCCACAGAGCGTGCAGCGCCGCCGGTCGCGAGCCATCGGCCAGCAGCGCGTAGCCGGCCACGTGCAGGTGGGCGGCGGTCTCGAACGGTGCCTGGTCGACGTCGTCGGGGGTCAAGGCGAGGTTGGCGCCGCGGTCGGCATACATCGTGCGCTCACCATCGGGCGTGACGATCACCACCACCGCGCCGGTGAGCAGGGCCTGGTCGGTGGCCAGACGGCAGTCCACGCCCGTGGCCTGCAGTTGGGCGCGCTGGTGGCGGCCGAACAGGTCGTCGCCGACCCGAGCCACCAGCGACACGGGCATGCCGGTGCGGGCCAGCCACGCCGCGACGTTGCCGCCGGACCCACCGCCGGTGATGCGGACGCGCGCGGCGGCGTCACTGCCGACCGCGGAAGGCTCCAGCGCACTGGCCAGGACGTCGACGACGACGTCACCGACCACGATCACCCCGGATCGGCTCATCGCGCGATCGCCACGGCGATCTCGGCCGCCAGCCGGGCGTTGCGGCGGATGATGGCGACGTTGGCCGTCAGGCTCGCACCCCCCGTCGCACGGTGGAAGTGCTCGAGGAGGAACGGCGTCACCGCCTTGCCCGAGATCCGTTGCTCCCGAGCGGCGTGCAGGCCTTGGGTAAGCACGCGGTCGTGCAGCATGGGCTCGACCTGCTCGTCGGGTGGCAGCGGGTTGGCCACGACCACGGCGCCGCTACCGATCGACAGATCCCGCTGTGCGGCGGCGATGGCGGCGACGCCGGCGGGATCTTCCACGGTCCAGTCCACCGTCTCGCCGGAGTCGCTGCGGTAGAAGCCGGGGAAGGCGCGCGTGCGGTAGCCGACGACGGTGACGCCGAGTGTCTCCAGGCGCTCGAGCGTGGCGCCGATGTCGAGGATGGACTTGACGCCGGCGCAGACCACGACGAGCGGCGTGCGAGCGAGGGTGGCCAGGTCGGCCGACTCGTCCCAGGTTGTCGCCGCCTCCCGGTGCACACCGCCGATGCCGCCGGTGGCGAACACGGCGATCCCGGCCCGCGCTGCCAGGGCGGCGGTGCTGGCCACCGTGGTCGCGCCGTCGCATTCAGCGGCGATGGCCGGGGCGAGGTCACGGGTGCTGAGCTTGGCGACCTCGGGTCTGCTCGCGATGCGCCCCAACTCGGCCGCGTCCAGCCCGATCACGGCCTGGCCCCGCAGCACCCCGACGGTTGCGGGGACGGCGCCGGCCTCGCGTACCAGCTGCTCGACCTCGACGGCGACCTGCAGGTTGTCCGGTCGCGGCAGCCCGTGCGCGATCAACGCGCTCTCCAGCGCGACGACGGGTTCGCCCCGTGCGAGGGCGTCGGCCACGTCGCCGCGGACCCGCACCGGCACGTCTTGCATGGCCTCCTCCTGCTCGGCGGCGATCGCCCAGGGCAACCTAGCCGGGAGTTGACCTCGGCTCGGCGAGCCGGACGTCGCCGGCGGCCGGCACCCTGGTTGTCACCAGCCCGGCGCGCCGGCAGGCGGCGGCGAACCAGCGGGCGTCCCGTACGGCGCAGGCCCGCGGGTCGTTGTTGAAGAAGGCATAGATCTCGGCGCTCGGCC
>JACCVM010000038.1 GCA_013698135.1 Euzebyaceae bacterium
CCTCGAACGACTCGGTGATGAAGTTGGCCAGACCCTCGCCGTACGGGTCCTGCAGCGCCAGGATGCCGATGGTGCCGATGCCTTCCTCGGCGATCACCTCGGCCAGCACCTGGCCCTGGAGCACGTCGGAGGGCGCGGTGCGGAAGTAGAGGCCGTTGTCGTCGTAGTCGGTGAAGTCCGGCGCGGTGTTGGCCGGTGAGAACTGCACGACCCCGGCGCCGGTGATCTTGTCGATGACGGTCAGCGACACACCCGAGGATGCCGCGCCGATGATCGCGTCGACGTCCTGGCTCAGCAGGCGGTCGACGGTCTGGTTGGCGATGTCGGTGGTCGTGTCGCCGGAGTCACCGTCGATGACCTCGACGTCCTCGCCGAGCACCCCGCCGGCGTCGTTGATGTCCTGCGCGGCCAGGTCGACACCCGCAAACTCGGGTGGGCCGAGGAAGGCCAGGCTGCCGGTCTCGGGCAGGAGCGTGCCGAGCGTCAGGGTGCCGTCGCCCTCGCCGCCACCTCCGCTACCGCCTGCCTCCTCGGTTTCTGAAGCCATCTCCGTCTCCGAAGCGGCCTCGCTTTCGGCTGGCGCACTGGCGGCCTCGCTGGCGGTGCCACCGCCACCGCCACCGCAGCCGGCGGCCAACAGCGCCAAGATCCCTGCCAGCAGGAGGTAACGCTGGCGTTGCATTCCGAGCATCTTGCATCTCCTCGGTAGAACCGTGCGGAACCGGCGCCAAGAAAGCGGGTCCCACAGCCCTCGGCAGGTCCGTGGGCCATCGTGGTGAATGCTAGACCACCACGCTCCTCGCCGTGTGCCAACCCTGCAATACGCTGAGGTCGTCACCACATGAAGGGAACGAAAGCCTGTGGGCGATCGCCCCGTGCTCGCGCTGTTGGACGGTTACAGCCTGGCCTACCGGGCGTTCTTCGCCCTGCCGTCCGACCTGCGCACCACCACGGGTCAGGTCACCAACGCGGTCTACGGGTTCTCCAGCATGCTGATCAAATTGCTGGCTGAGCACCGCCCCGACGGGGTGGCCGTGGCCTTCGATCGCGGCCGACCGGCGGAGCGGCTGGCGATCCTGCCGGAGTACAAGGCGAACCGCAGTGACAGCCCTGACGAGTTCCGCTCGCAGATCCCCTTGATCTACGAGGTGCTCGAGGCGTTGGCCATCCCGCGGGTGGGGGTGGACGGCTGCGAGGCCGACGACGTGATCGCGACCTACGCTGCGCTGGCCGTCCAGGCGGGCATGGACACGTTGGTCGTGACCGGCGACCGTGACGCCTTCCAGCTGATCGACGACCACACCACCGTGCTGTACACGCGCCGGGGGATCAGCGACACCGTGCTCATGGATGCGGCGGCGATCACCGAGCGCTACGGGGTCGGCCCGGATCGCTACGGCATGCTGGCCGCGCTGCGGGGCGACCCCAGCGACAACATCCCGGGCGTGCCCGGCGTCGGTGAGAAGACGGCGGCCAAGCTGCTCGAGCAGTTCGGCGACCTCGACGGCATCTTCGCCAACCTCGACAAGGTGTCGGGCAAGAAGCTGCCCGTCATCCTGGCCGAGCACGAGACCAGCGTGCGCAACGGCTACGCGGTCGCTGCGCTGCACCGCGCCCTGCCCGTGCCGGTGCCGGTCGAGGCCCTGCGCATGGGCGACGTCGACCCCGAGGCAGTCCGCCGCCTGTTCGCCACGCTGGAGTTCCGGGCGTTGTGGGATCGGCTCTCCGAGCAGGTGCTGGCCGTGCAGGCCGAGCAAGAGGCCGGCAGCTTCAGCGCCGAACCCCGGCGACTGGAGCCAGGCGGCTTGCGCTCGTGGACGCGCGCCCTTCCCGAGGGCTGCGCGGTGGCGGTCCTGCCAACGGTCGAATCGCGCCCGCCGACGGTGCACTTCGCCGCGGTCTCGCTGGCCGCGGTGGGTGCCGACCCGGTGACCGCGGCGCTGGACGATCTGTCCGCCGAAGACCTGGACGGATTGGACGATCTGCTGGCCGACGAAGGCCGCCCGTTGTTGGTCCACGACGGCAAGGAGTTGCTGCACGCCGCGGTCTCCCGCGGCTGGCAGGTGACCGGCATCCGCACCGACACCGCGCTGGCCGCGTATCTCGTGCAGCCTGCGCAGCGCACCTACGACCTGGAGTCGTTGGCGCTGCAATACCTCAACAAGCACCTTCGCAGCACCACGGACACGGCGGGAGACGGGCAGCTGGCGATGGCCGTCGATGACGGCTGGCAGGACCGTTGCCTGCGCGCGGAGGCGCTGCTGGGGGTGGCCGACGTGCTCGACGCCGAGCTCGCCGAGCGCGACCAGGGTCCGCTGTTGACCGAGTTGGAACTGCCGCTGGTGCCGGTGCTGCGCAGCATGGAGCAAACCGGCATCGCCGTGGACCTGCCGCTGCTCGAGGAGATGGGCGACGCACTCGCCGACCGGCTGCGCGACCTGCGCTCGCAGATCTACGGCTACGCCGGCGAGGAATTCAGCCTCGACTCGCCCAAGCAGCTGCAGGTCGTGCTGTTCGACAACCTCGGCCTGCGCAAGACCAAGCGCATCAAGACCGGCTACACGACCGACGCCGCGGCGCTGACCGCCCTGGTGGACGAGCACCCGGTCATCGAGCCACTGCTGGAGTACCGCGAGATCTCCAAGCTCAAGGGCACCTACGTTGACGCGTTGCCGCCGCTGGTGCACCCGTCCACCGGCCGCATCCACGCCGAGTTCAATCAGACGGTGGCGGTCACGGGGCGGCTGTCCTCGCAGCACCCGAACATCCAGAACATCCCCATCCGTTCCCCACAGGGCCGCGAGATCCGCCGCGCCTTCGTGCCGGGGGAGGGCTACGAAACGCTGCTGCTGGCCGACTACGGCCAGATCGAGCTGCGGGTGATGGCGCACCTGTCGGGTGACGCCGGGCTGCTGGCGGCATTTCGTTCGGATGAGGATATCCACGCCACCACGGCGGCGATGGTCTGGAACCTGCCGACCACGGCGGTGGACAACACCCTGCGCAGCCGCATCAAGGGCATGACCTACGGCCTCGCCTACGGGCTGTCCGCCTTCGGGCTTGCCCAGCAGCTGGGCATTCCGCCCGACGAGGCGCGCGAGCTGATGGACGCCTACTTCGCCCGTTTCCCCGGGGTGCGCGACTACCTCGCGGGGGTGGTGGAGCAGGCGCGCAAGGACGGGTACACCTCGACCCTGCGCGGCCGCCGGCGCTACCTGCCCGACCTGGTCAGCGACAACCGGCAGCGCCGTGACATGGCCGAGCGCATGGCCCTCAACGCGCCCATCCAGGGCACGGCCGCCGACATCATCAAGCAGGCGATGGTGGCCGCGCATGCCGAGATGCAGCGTCGCGGCATGGTGTCCCAGCTGCTGCTGCAGGTCCACGACGAGCTGGTGTGCGAGACGGTCCCCGGCGAGGCCGACGAGCTGCGAGGCCTGCTCGTCGAGCAGATGGCGGGGGTGGTGCAACTGGCCGTGCCACTAGAGGTGGACACCGCTTCGGGCGCGTCCTGGGCGGCCGCCGAGAAGCACTGACAGGCGTTCGGGGGGCGCTAGCGAGGCCACCACATGGGCAGGCGGCGCCAGGGGCGCAGCCCTCGGGTGACGCGCCAGCGGCGGAAGGCGGCCTCCAACGCCGGGTCGGCGGCGACCGAACCATCCGGGGTGCTCCGCAGCGCCAGCATGGCGGCGACGCCGCGCAGCTGTTGCAGCTGGCAGCCGCACGCACCGCAGTGGCTCAGGTGGGCTTCGTAGGTACGTCGCTGGTCGGCTGACAGCCGACCCTCCAGGTAGGCGGTGGCGGTGACCGCCGCCCAGCCACAGCGTGCCTCCCCGCAACCGTCCAACCCGAGGTGTTCCGCCACGGCGGCGGCCAGACGGGTGCGACCGGCGTGCAACACACCCAGCTCCTCCGCGCCGGTCAAGCCCAGGACATCGCAGACTTCGCCGGAGTCCCAGCCCTCCACGTCGCGGAACCGCACTGCCTCTCTCCAGGCCAGCGGCAGCGCAGCCAAGGCGTCATCCACCACGCCCCACGACTCTGGCGACCAGGCCGGCGACCATGGCAGGTCCTGCCAGTCGCCGGAGGGTTGCGGCTGGCGATGAGCCGCCCGGGGCGGTCGCCGCGGGACGGCGACGGCCACGTCAGCGCGTTGAGCGTCGGCCTGCGTCCCGCGGCAATGGTGCAGCAGGATGCCGAACAACCACGCCCGGAACGAGGTGTGCCAGGCAAACATGTCCAAGCCACCCAACGCCGTGACCCACGCCTGGCGCACCAGCCGCCGGGCCTCGTCCTCGTCGGGGCGGTACCAGCGAGCAACACGGAGCATGCCGGGACCATGTTGGTCGACCAGCCGGCGGAAGGCCCTGCCGCTGCCCAGTCGCACGCTCTCGTACAGGGCGAGCTCGTACAGCGCGCGCTGGTCGTCGGTCTGCGCCTCCTGCACGCCACTGCGACGCACTGCGATGACTTTCTCCGGCCCGTGGTCCTTGCATGCAGGCTAACGGCCTCGCAGGATGTCAGCGTGACCGATCCCACCCCCGACGCGGCGGGCGCGGCGACCGTTGCGGCCGCCCCATCCGCACCGCCTGGGCGCTTCTCGGGCCTCGGCGCCGGCTACTGGAAGCTGTGGACGGCCAGCGTCGTGTCCAACCTCGGCGACGGGATCAGCGCCGTGGCCTACCCGTGGCTGGCGACGGTGCTCACGCGTGATCCGCTGCTCATCGCCGGGGTCGGCGTGGCGACGCGCCTGCCGTGGCTGCTGTTCAGCCTGCCGGCGGGTGTCTACGTCGACCGCAGCGACCGCCGCCGCCTCATGATGGCCTGCAACGCCTCGCGCTTCGCCGTGACCGCGGTCGTCTCGCTGGCGGTGCTGTTCGACGTCATGAACCTGCCGTTGCTGTACGGGACCGCGATCCTGCTCGGCGTCGCCGAAGTGCTGTACGACAACGCCTCGCAGACGATCCTGCCGTCGGTCGTCCCGGCTGAGCGCCTGGAACGCGCGAACGGCAACCTGTGGGGCGCCGAGATGGTGATGAACCAGTTCGTGGGCCCGCCGCTGGGTGGTTTCCTCATCGCGGTCGGGCTGGCGCTGCCGTTCGGGATCGACGCGCTCACGTTCGCGGTGTCAGCGGCGCTGATCGCCGTGCTCGCCGGCTCGTTCCGGCCACGGGCCGAGGTTGCGGAGGCGACCGCCGCCCGTTCGCTGCGTGGTGAGATGGCGGAGGGGATGCGCTGGCTGTGGTCCCACCGCCTGCTGCGGACACTGGCCATCACGCTGGGGATCATGAACGGCATGGGCATGGCGGTGTTCGCCATCGAGGTGCTGTTCGTCCAGGAGATCCTGCGGCTGGACGCCCGAGGATTCGGGTTCCTGTTCATCGCGGGCGCCGTCGGTGGCGTGCTCGGCAGCCAGCTGGCTCCTGCCGTCACCAAGCGCATCGGCCCCGGGCCATCGCTGTACCTGTGCCTGCTGGCAGGAGGGCTGACGCTGGGTGTCAACGGGCTGACCTCCAACCCGTGGGTCTTCGGCGCCATGTTCGTCGTCTTCAGCTTCACGGCGGTCGTCTGGAACGTCATCACGGTCTCGCTGCGCCAGACCGTCATCCCCGATCGCCTGCTTGGCCGCGTCAACAGCGTGTACCGCTTCTTCGGCTGGGGGTCGATGCCGATCGGCTCGTTCCTCGGCGGGCTGCTGGTCACCGTCGGAACGGCGCTGGCCGGCCGCGAGTTCGGGCTGCGGCTGCCGTTCTTCGTCGCGGCGGCCGTCCACTTCGTAACGCTGGCCGCCGTCGGTGCGCGCCTGTCGACCGACAAGATCGAGGCCGCCAAGGCCGCAGCGGCCCACCCCTGACCCCGGGGTGCTGTGATTTTGCTACCGCTGCGGTGCAGAAGTCACAGCACCCCGGGTGAGGCCGCGGCGCGCAGCGCCGGAGCGAGATCCCCACGGTCGCCGACCTGCACGCTGCCCAGGCCAAGCCATCCCGCCATGATCGCCAGCTCGGCGGCCAGCTCGCCGGCGACGGTGCATTCGTCGCTTCCCGGTTCGGTGTAGGCGCCAAGGACCAGCAGACGGCCGGCGGCGCGGTCGGCCTTGAGGTCGACGCGTGCGACCAACCGGTCGCCGAGCAGGAACGGCAGCACGTAGTAGCCGTGCCGTCGTTGCTCGGCCGGCACGTAGATCTCGATGCGGTAGTGGAACCCGAACAGCCGCTCGGTGCGGGCCCGTTCCCACACCAGCGGGTCAAATGGCGACAGCAGGGCGCGCGCCCGAACCCACCGAGGAAGCACGGCAGCGGGGTGCAGGTAGGCGGTTTCGGGCCACCCCTGCACGTGCACATTGTGCAGGCGCCCATCGGCGACTAGCTCGGCCAGGCGGGGGCGTGCCCGCGAGACGTTGATGCGGAAATAGTCGGCGAGGTCGCGGGCGGTGCCCAGACCGTGCGCCTTGGCCGACAGCAGCAACAGCTCGCGGTGCGCCGCCTCCTCTTCCAGCGTCGGGGCGGCCAGCACCTCAGCGGGAAGGACCCGCTCGGGCAGGTCGTAGCGCCGCTCGAAGTTGACGCGCTTGGCGACGGCGACCTGGCCGCTCCAAAACAGCCATTCCAGCGCGTGCTTGGCGTCGCTGCGATCCCACCAGGTACCCCGCCGAGGTCGGTCCGGCGCCTCCAGATCACTCGCGCGCAACGGCCCCCGCTCGGCCACCGCCTGCAGGATCCGCGCCACATAGTCGGGACGGTGACCGGCGATACGCGCCATCGAGCCCCACGCCTGGCTGGCCGCTCGCGCCATTCGCCATCGCAGCAAGGGGTGCAGGGCCACCGGCACCAGCGAGGCCTCGTGCGCCCAGTACTCGAACAGCGCCCTGTCGCGGTAGGCGTAGTCGTCCAGCAGCGTTCGCGGATAGGGCCCCAGGCGCGAGTACAGCGGCATGTAGTGCGCGCGCATGACGATGTTGACCGAGTCGATTTGCAGCAAGCCGGTGCGGTCGAGCACCCGCCGCAGATGGCGGCGGTCCACCCGGCCGGCTGGTGCGGGGTCGGTGAAGCCCTGCGCGGCCAGCGCGATGCGCCGCGCCGCGGCGGCCGACAGGTCGGCCCGCGCCGTCACCGCTCGTGGCTCGTCAACGATGTGCACCGGACATCGCGGGAAGGATGAACAGCGGTGGCTCCGGCCGGTACGGCCGAGTCCAGCAGCGTTCGCAGGGTTGCGTCGCCGGGCAGGCTCACGGCCACCATGCCGGCAGTATGCCTGGCGGGTAGGACACCTCAAGCGCGCGTTGACACCGGTCGCCGCGAACGCGACACTGCGGGTAGCCTGCTGTGCGGGCGAGGTTGGCATGCCTGCAGGACGTGCCTGCATCTTCGCGGTGCCGACCCCCGTCAAGGGCGACCCCCCGCAGCAAAGCCTTTCACCACCGACCAGAAAACCGACGAGACCGGACGACCGTATGACCACCGACGACCCGATCACGGCAACACCGAGCACCGACGACGGCGCACCGCCGGCAGTCCCGACGCTGGCCACCGCTCCCCAGACCGAGCGCGAGCGCGGTCAGGAGATCATCCTCGAGGAGTTCGGCTCCTTGGAGGAGTTCGAGAAGGCGATGGACGCGACCATCAAGGAGTTTGACGACGGCGACATCGTCGAGGGTGTGGTCGTCAAGGTTGACGCCGACGAGGTGCTGCTGGATATCGGCTACAAGTCCGAGGGGGTCATCCCCTCGCGGGAGCTGTCGATCAAGCACGACGTCAACCCCCACGAGGTCGTCGGGGTAGGTGACGTCATCGAGGCCCTGGTCCTGCAGAAGGAGGACAAGGAGGGCCGGCTGATCCTGTCCAAGAAGCGCGCCCAGTACGAGCGCGCCTGGGGCAAGATCGAACAGATCCACAGCAACTCCTCGACGGTCACCGGCACGGTCATCGAGGTCGTCAAGGGCGGGCTGATTCTCGACATCGGGTTGCGCGGGTTCCTGCCGGCGTCGCTGGTGGAGATGCGCCGCGTGCGCGACCTGCACCCGTACGTCGGTAAGGAGCTCGAATGCAAGGTCATCGAGCTGGACAAGAACCGCAACAACGTGGTCCTGTCGCGGCGCAAGTTCCTGGAGGAAACCCAATCCGAGTTCAGAAAAGAGTTCCTGGAGACCTTGCAGAAGGGCGAAGTGCGCAAGGGCACGGTGTCGTCCATCGTCAACTTCGGAGCCTTCGTGGACCTCGGCGGGGTCGACGGCCTGGTGCATGTGTCGGAGCTGTCGTGGAGGCACATCGACCACCCCGGTGAGGTGGTCGAGGTCGGCCACGAGGTGGAGGTCGAGGTCCTCGACGTCGACTTGGACCGTGAGCGGGTCAGCCTGTCGCTGAAGGCCACGCAAGAAGATCCGTGGCGCCAGTTCGCCCGGCAGCATTACGTCGGCGAGTTCATCGAGGGCAACGTCACCAAGCTGGTGCCCTTCGGCGCGTTCGTGAAGGTCGAGGAGGGCATCGAGGGTCTGATCCACATCTCCGAGTTGGCCGAGGCCCACGTGGAGGTGCCCGAGCAGGTTGTCAAGGTCAACGATCCGATCACCGTCAAGGTCATCGACATCGACGACACCCGCCGGCGGATCTCGCTGTCGCTGAAGCAGGCCGTGGAGGCAGGGTACGGCTCGGCGCCCGAGATCGTGGAGGAACCGGCGTTCTCGGCGACCGAGACCAGCACTGAGGGCGCGGAGAGTTCGACCATGGGCGCCGCCCTGGCCGCCGCCATGCAGCGTTCCAGCACCGGTGAGGACGAGGCGGGCGGCATGTCCGTCGAGGACGTGGTGGCCAACCTGCAGGGCCGCGCTGACGAAGCGCCCCCGGCTGAGGCGGCGGCGCCCGACCAAGCGGCGGCCGACGAGGCTCCGACCGAGGCAGCGGTGGCCGACGAGGCTCCGGCGCCCGACCAGGCGACGACCGACGAGGCTCCGGCCGAGCCGGCGACCGACGAGGTCGAGGCCACCGGGAACGAGGAGCAGACCTCGTAATCGCATCCGCTCGCCTTCGGCTACTCCAGCGCCCGTCGCGATGCTGCTTGCCGGGCTGACCGGAGGCATCGCCTCGGGCAAGTCGACCGTCTCGGCACGGCTGGTCGAGCACGGCGCCGAGCTGATTGACGCGGATGCCATCGCCCGCCGCCTCCTGCTGCCGGGTACGCCCACCTGGCAGCGGGTCCGCCAGCACTTCGGCGACGACATCCTCACCGCCGACGGCGGCATCGACCGGCCAGCGCTGGGCCGCATCGTCTTCGCCTCCCCACAGCGTCGCGCGCTGCTCAACGAGCTGACGCACCCGCCGGTCATGGCACAGATCGCCGATCGGCTGGAGGCGCTGCAGGCGTTCGACGGGGTGGTGGTGCTCGACGTGCCGTTGCTGGTCGAGGCGAACGCCGACCGTAGCTACGAAGCCGTCGTGGTCGTGGCCGCCCAGCCGGAGACTCAGCTGCGCCGGCTCGTCGAGCTGCGCGGCATGGCGCCCGACGACGCGCGTGCCCGCATCGCCGCTCAGGCGCCGCTGGAGGACAAGCTCGCCATCGCCACCCATGTGCTGTGGAACGACGGGACACCCGACGAGTTGCTCGCCGCCACCGACGACGTGGCCGCCGACCTGCTGCGACGCGCGCGCGACAAACACGCCGGCGCCGACGACGGTTAGCGCGCCTCGGTGGCCAGGATCGACCGGCGGCCTATCCTGGGCTGATGGCCATGGTGGACACACGAGGCCGGGCACTGCGCGACCTGCGGGTCTCCGTGACCGACCGCTGCAACTTCCGCTGCACCTACTGCATGCCGCGTGAGGTGTTCGGCTCCGACTTCGTCTTCCTCGAGCGCCAGGAGCTGCTGACCTTCGAGGAGATCACCCGGGTCGTCGGGGCGTTCACGCGCTGTGGAGTCCGCAAGGTTCGCCTCACCGGCGGAGAGCCGTTGCTGCGCCGCGGCCTGGAGCGGTTGGTGGCCAGTCTCGCTGTGCTCGACGGCGTCGAGGACCTGGCGCTGACAACCAACGGATCGCTGCTCGCCGGCAAGGCGGCGACGCTGCGAGCCGCCGGGCTGCACCGGCTGACCGTCAGCCTGGACTCGGTCGACGACCCCGTCTTCGCGGCGATGAGCGACACCACCGTGGGGCTGGCGCGGGTCCTCGACGGGCTGACCGCAGCCACGCGGGCCGGCTTCGACGACATCAAGCTCAACGCCGTCGTGCGACGGGGCGTCAACGACGACGGGATCCTCGACCTTGCCCGGTTCGGCAGGGAGCACGGCTACACCGTGCGCTTCATCGAGTACATGGACGTCGGCACCACCAACGGCTGGCGGATGGACGAGGTCGTCCCCGCCGCCGAGATCATCCGGCGGATCAACGCCGAGTTGCCGCTCGAGCCGGTCGAGGCCGCCTACCTCGGCGAGGTGGCGCAACGCTGGCGCTACCGCGACGGCACGGGAGAGATCGGTGTCGTGGCCTCGGTGACCCAAGCCTTCTGCTCCACCTGCACGCGGGCGCGCCTGTCGGCGGTCGGCGAGCTGTACACCTGCCTGTTCGCCAGCACCGGCACCGACCTGCGAGCGCTGCTGCGCGGCGGGATCGACGATGACGGCCTCGTCGCCGCGATCGGGGGCCGTTGGGCGGTGCGCGACGACCGGTACTCAGCCTTGCGGGCGTCGGCTACCAGCCAGTCAGGCGAGGGCCCGCGGAAGGTCGAGATGTCCTACATCGGCGGCTGATCGTCACCGATACGACGGGGAGGTGACGACGGGCGCACCATCGCCCAGGACGCCAGCGCCAGCAACGCCACCCCGCCGAAGCCGATCGCGGCCGACCCGTACATGAAGGCGCGCAGGCGCAGCTCGACGCGCACCAGCGCCGGGCGGGGGTCGGGCAGCGTCACGCCGAGGCCCTCCACCAGCGCCGCGTCGGGCGTGGCCGCGGCCTGGTCACGCAAGTCAGCCCAGCGCAGCGCACCGAAGCAGGCCAGCAACCCGAACAGCACGGCGATCGCCAGGGCGATGCGCGCCTGCCGGCGCCGCTGCCCGGTGACGGCCTCGTAGGTCGCCTCGGCGTAGCGCACCAGCAGGTCGACGTGCGGATCCGGGACCAAAGGCCCCGAACCTGCGCTGTCACGTGGCTGGTTCATGGGACCAAGCGTGCCAGACCCCTTTCCAA
>JACCVM010000066.1 GCA_013698135.1 Euzebyaceae bacterium
CCCGTTCGCCGGTCTCCACACCCCGAAGGGTGCTTCTCCCTCGACTTGCATGTGTTAGGCGCGCCGCCAGCGTTCGTCCTGAGCCAGGATCAAACTCTCCATTAGAGATCTGCAAACGCGAGCCCGAGGGCTCGCGGCCGATCAGATCCGTGGATGAAGAGCCAACCGTGCACAGCGCCGCAAAGGACTACGGCAATGCTGCGTGGCCACGGTTGTCTGTGATCCGGTTCGAGAACAGCTGACTTAAAGCTGTCCGGAACCAGAGTCATACGTCCACCTTATTTCACGGTGCTGATCCGTCGCACGCACAAGGCGTGCTGGCGGGACCGATCCCAAAGGCGGGGTGCATATGCACTGGCTTTTGGCACACTGTGCAGTTTTCAAGGAGCGGGATGCGCTCGTCCCGAGTTCCTACCGCCGGTGCAGCTTCAGCATGCTAGCTGTGCGGCGGTCGGCTTTCGGACGCCTACGCGCGAGATCTCACGACCCCAGTTTCGCGCTCGGCCGAACTTGGCCACGAGCCGCCGGACTGATTTCGGTGTCCGATACGGCGGAGCGGAAACCTACGTTGCGTCGGTCGTCGGTGTCAAGCCCGCCCTCAGAACCCGTTGGGCTCGTCGTCGCGGCATGGTCCCCGCCGACCGGATGCAACGGTACCTGCCGAACCGACCACCTGCAACTCATCCCGCTCGACATCGGGGACTCGGCAACGAGGTTCACAGCCCCCACGGGCCGTACGGATCATCCGGTCAGCCGAGCGAAGCGGCGCTTGCCGACCTGCAAGACGCTGCCGGTCAGCTGCCCACGGGAGAAGCGCCCCCGCCAGTCCTGCGCCACCCGTCCGTCGACTCGCACCGCGCCCTGCGCGGTCAGCCGCCTGGCCTCGGAGGTGCTGGCGCACAGCCCGGCAGCGACCAGCAGATCGGCCAAGCCCCACTCGGCACGCTCTCCGAGCTTGAACGAACCGATGTCATCGGGGATGCCACGGTCCCGGAACTGGACATTGAAGCGTGCCTCGGCCCCGGCCACCGCCGGTGGCGAGTGGTACAGCCCCACGATCTCGCGGGCCAGACGCCGCTTGGTCTCGCCCGGATGCAGCTTGCCCGACGACAACCCGGCGCTGATCTCGGCGACCTGGTCGGCAGCGACGTCGGTAACCAACCGGAAGTACTTGTCCATCAGCGCGTCCGGGATACGCATCACCTTGCCGAACATCTCGCCCGCCGGCTCCTCCACCCCGATCGCGTTACCCAGGCTCTTGGACATCTTCGCCGCGCCGTCGATGCCCTCGATGAGGGGCATGGTGACCACGCACTGGGGGTCCTGGCCCTCGTCGGCCTGCAGGTCGCGTCCCACCAGCAGGTTGAAGGTCTGATCGGTGCCGCCCAGCTCGACGTCGGCCCGCACCGCCACCGAGTCGTAGCCCTGAAGCAGCGGGTAGAGGAACTCGCTGACGGCGATGGGCCGGCGCTGGGCGTAGCGCGCCGCGAAGTCAGCCCGCTCCAGCATCTGCGCCACGGTCATCCGCGCCGTCAGCCGCAACACCTCGGGCATACCGAGGCCCGACAACCAGTCGCGGTTGTCCACGATCTGCAGCGGAGCCGCGTCGATCACCTTGCGGACCTGGGTCAGGTAGGTGGCCGCGTTGGCCTGGACTTGCTCTGGGGTGAGCCGGGGACGCGTGGTGGAGCGGTCCGAGGGGTCGCCGACCTGCGCGGTGAACCCCCCGATGATCAGGACCGCGGTGTGACCCAGCCGCTGGAAGTCACGCAGCTTGCGCAAGACCACCGCGTGCCCGAGGTGGATGTCCGGGCTGGTCGGATCGACACCGAACTTGACTCGCAACGGTGGACGCTCGCCGCGAGCCACGGCCGCGACCTTGCGTTCGAACTCGTCGGCGGGCAGGACCTGCTCCACACCGTCAAGCAGGACACGCAACTGTTCAGCCGGGCTGGTCATATGCCGAGGCTATACAAGCGGGCCGCTGGATCCGCGCCCCGCTTCCCCCGGCGACAGGGCTTGCACGGATGGCTCGCACCGCCACGCACCACATCGTTGCCGCAGCGCTCGTCGTGGCGGCCATTGCGGGCTGCGCGCCGGTGCTACGGCTGCAACCCACTCCCGGCGTTGCCTTGCCGCCGCCAACACAGACCAGCCAAGTGCTTGCCGCCGACGGCTCCGTGCTGGCCGACCTGCACGGTGAGCAGGACCGCGAGATCGTCCCGTTGGTCGAGGTGCCTGCGGTGGTGCGCGATGCCGTCATCGCCGTGGAAGACGCCCGCTTCTATGACCACGCCGGGGTCGACGCCCGCGCCATCGCCCGCGCAGTAGTGCACAACACCCGAGCCGGCGAGATCGACCAGGGCGGGTCCACGATCACCCAGCAGTTGGCCAAGAACGCCGTGGTGGGCTCGGCGCGGACGTTGCGTCGCAAGCTGTCGGAGGCCGGCGTCGCCTTGCAGCTCGAGCGGCGCTACAGCAAAGACGAGATCCTCGAGCGCTACCTGAACACGGTCTACTTCGGCAACGGTGCCTACGGGGTGCAGACCGCGTCGCGCCGCTACTTCGGCATCGACGTCAGCGATCTGCGACTCGGCCAGGCGGCGCTGCTGGCGGCGTTGCTGCGGTCACCGGCCGACTACGACCCCTACCGCCACCCTCGCCGAGCCCGAGCCCGCCGAGATCTGGTGCTGGGCCTGATGCGGCAACAACGGATGGCTGGCGCCGGCGCGGTCACCACCGCCCGCGGCAGCCAGCTGGGCATCGTGGCCGCGCCACAGCGCGACGACTGGCGCGCCCCGTGGTTTGTCGACCATGTCGTGGACGAGTTGCACCACGACCGCCGCTTCGTGGCGCTGGGCGCCGATCCGGCCGATCGTGCGCAGGCGCTGTTCGGCGGTGGGCTGCGGATCTCCACGACCCTGGACCCGGTCTGGCAGGCAGCCGCCGAGCAGGCGGTCGCCGACACACTGACCGCGCCTGATGACCCGTACGCGGCGGTGGTCGCCATCGACCCGGCGACCGGCGGGATCCGGGCGCTGGTCGGCGGTCGGCGCTATGACGACGACATTCCCTACGCCCGCTACAACCTGGCGACGGACGCCGCTCGGCAGCCCGGATCAGCCTTCAAGCAGCTCGTGTTGGCCACCGCCATCGCCCAGGGCCACGAGCTGGACGACATCTTTCCCGGCGGCCCTCGTGTGGTCTTGCCGCCTCGCCCGGGCGAGCCTGAGCCCTACCCAGTGGACAACTACGACTCCCATGACTACGGCCCACTGACCTTGCGCGACGCCACCGCCTACAGCGTCAACGTCGTGTACGCCCGCCTCATCGCCGCGGTCGGGCCGGAGGCCGTCGTGGACACCGCCCAGCGTGCGGGGGTGCGGCGCGACCTGGCCGCCGTGCGCTCGCTGGCGCTGGGCACCCAGGAAGTGTCGCCGCTGGAGATGGCCTCGGTGCAGGCGACGCTCGCCGCCGGTGGGATCTACCACGCCCCCAGCGTGGTCACGCGCATCACCGACGCCGACGGAACCGTCCTGTACCAGCGGGGTACACCGCGCGGAAAGCGGGCGATCGACCGGCCGGTCGCGTGGCTGACGACCCAGGCGTTGCAGGGCGTCGTCGGGCATGGGACCGGAGAGCGCGCCAACCTGCACCGGCCCACTGCCGGCAAGACGGGGACGACGCAGCGTGGCGCCGACGCCTGGTTCGTCGGCTACACCCCCGACCTGGCCGCGGCCGTGTGGGTCGGCTTTCCCCAGGGCGCTGTCGCCATGGAGCCGCCGCGCACCAGAATCCGAGTCGAGGGTGGCACCTGGCCCGCCGAGATCTTCGCGCGCCTCGGCAGCCGTGCCCTGGCCGACGTGCCGGCGCACGACTTCGGTGTTCCCGCGGCGGCGCTGTCGACCGTCGAGGTCGACGCCAGCCGCAACTGCCTGCCAAACCGGTACACACCGCCCGAGCTGCGGTCCCAGCGGTCGTACCTGAAAGGCACCGAGCCCACGCGGATCTGCCGAGAGCCCGCAGGACCGCCTTCGACCGACGTGCCGGATGTCCAGGGACTGTGGCTGCCCACGGCGCGGCGTCTGCTGCAGGAGGCCGGCTTCGACGTCGACCAACAGCCCGAGCACAGTCCCACCCTGCCCCCCGGCTATGTGACCCGTCAGGACCCCGAACCCGGCCTGGGCCAGCGCCTGGACGACGGCTACGTCGTGCACCTCAACGTGTCGACGGCCGGCTCGGCCACCGCCGCGGTCCCCGACGTGCTCAACGCCAGCCTGTCGGAGGCGACCGCCGTCCTGACCAAGGCCGGCTTCGTCGTCGACCTGCACGACGAGTGCCCAGGCGGCAGCGGCGCGTGCATGGGTTCACAGACCCGCCCCGGCAGCGTCTGGGAGCAACAGCCCGACGCCGGCGCGACCATGCCGGTGCACTCCCCGGTGCGGCTGTTCGCCTACCCCACCGGCTGAGCTGTGCACTGCGCCCGCCGCAGCGGCCGCACGGACACGCCACGATCACTGCGGTGCCGGTGCTCGAGGGCTGCGCTTGTAGGACGAAACCCACGGCGAGCCGGGAACCCAGAACCGCCACGGGATGTCGGCGGCGACGGAGACGCCAACCCGGGGACCGCACAGTATCTCCGACTTGAAGCCGTCGTCGGCGAAGCGCAAGAGCCCCTGCCCGCACACGTCGGAACCGCTGTGCTCCCGCTGCAGGCCGTACGCCTGCCCGAGCCGGCCGGGTCCGCGCAACAGGTCACGGTCGCGCGCCGCCCCTCGTCGCTGGCGCATGCAGGCCAGACCCTCCAGCGGCATGGCCGCGCGCAGCAGGCAGCCCTCGGCGATGCCGTCGGTACCCGTGGCGATGTTCAGGCACCAGTGCATCCCGTAGCTGAAGTAGACGTAGGCGTGGCCAGGCGGTCCGTACAGCGGCTCGTTGCGCGCTGTGCGCCGCTGGTAGGCGTGGCAGGCCGGGTCGTCCTGCTGGTAGGCCTCCGTCTCCACGATGCGTGCGACCAAGCCTTCGGCCGGCTTGGTCAACAGCTTGCCGAGCAGGTCGGCGGCGACCTGCGGAGCGGGGCGGGCGAAGAAACCGCGATGCAGCAGCAATGCGCTACCGCGCTCGGCTACGGGAGCGCTTGTCCTGGGTGAACGTCAAGACGCGGTCGAGGTCGCCGCAGTTGAGCACCAGCTCCGGAGTGGCCCAGCCGCGCTGTGCCGTGGCCACGCCGTAGCGCATGCTCGCCAGGTCACCGACGCTGTGCGCATCACAGGAGATGGTCAGCGTCACGCCGGCGTCCACCGCGCGGCGCACCATCTCGCCCGACAGATCCAGGCGCCGCGGCGAGGCGTTGATCTCCAGCGCCGTGCGCGTGCCCAACGCAGCCTCCAGAATGGCGTCCAGATCGACGTCGTAGGCCGGTCGCCGCCCGATGAGGCGCCCGGTCAGGTGGCCGATGGCGTGGACGCTGGGATGTTCCATCGCGGCGATGATCCGAGCCGTCTGCTCGGGACCGGGCCGGTTCATCAGGGTGTGCACGCTGGCCACGCACCAGTCGAAGCCGGCCAGGAACGCGGGGTCGTAGTCGACGCCACCGTCCACGCCGATGTTGAGCTCGGCGCCTTCGAGGATGCGCAGCTCGTACCGCTGTTGGAGCGCCGCGATGGCTTCCCGTCGTGCCAGCATCCGCTCGCGGCTCAGGCCGTTCATCGGCAGGTCCTCGGCGTGGTCGGTGACCGCCCAGTAGGCATAGCCGCGTTCGGCGGCGGCCGTCACCATCTCCTCCAGCGTCGCCTTGCCGTCACCGGACCAGTCGCTGTGCCCATGCAGGTCGCCCCGCAGGTCGCCCAGCTGCACCGTCCGCGGCAGCGTGCCGCCGGCCGCGGCCTCGACCTCCCCGGCGTCCTCACGCATCGGCGGGGGGACCACCGTCATGCCCATCGCCCCATAGACCTCGGCTTCGTCGCGGCTGGCGCGACGTTCTCCTGACTCCCGGTCGAACAGGCCGTACTCGTTGAGCGTCAGCCCTCGTCGGACGGCGCGTTCACGAACACGCACGTTGTGGGCCTTGGACCCGGTGAAATAGACCAGCGCGGCACCCCAGGCGTCCGGCTCGACGACGCGCAGGTCGGCTTGCACGCCGGCGCGGGTGATCACCGAGGTCTTCTTGTCGCCCGCGGCCAGCACCTCGGTGACCAGGTCGCTGTCGCGGAAGGCAGCGTGCACGGGACCCGGGTCGGTGGCGGCCGCCAGCACGTCGACGTCACCCACGGTCTCGCGCATGCGCCGCAAGCTGCCGGCAAAGGCAACCTGCTCCACCTCGGGCAGGCGAGCCAGGCGCGCGCACAGCTCTTCGGCGATGGCGATCGCGTCGGCCATGGGAAGGCGCCCCGTGTCCTTGGCTCCCAGCCGGGACAGCGCCTCACGCAGGTTCACCTCCGTCTTGGGGCCGAGGCCGGGAAGCCCGCGTAGCCGTTCGGTGTCGATCGCCTCGCGCAGTCCCTGCACCGAGTCAACGCCGAGCTCTTCGTGCAGCAGCCGGGCGGTCTTGGGGCCGAGTCCTGGAACCCGAGTCAGCGCGATGAGGCCGGCTGGCACCGCCGCGCGCAGCTCGTCGAGCATCCCGATGGAACCGGTCTGCAGGTACTCGCTGATCTTCTTGGCCGTTGAGCTCCCGAGCCCCTTCAGCTGCGACATGTCCGCCTCGTCCAGCGACGACAGGTCGGCGGTCGCGGCGCCGATGGCCCCGGCGGCCCGCTCGTACGCGCGAACGCGAAAGGAGTCGGCACCCGACAGCTTCAACAGGGTCGCGATCTCGGCGAACTGCCGCGCCACATCCTCATTGGTCCATGCCATCCGCTTGCTCCATCCCTCGGCGAGGTCCTCCGCCGGCTGGCGCGGGATCGTCGGTGAGTGCGCGAGGCGCCAAGCCTAGGATGCGGGCAATGGCTGATCAGCAACCGACCCTGCGCATCGGCTCGTGGGCCAAGTCCGGCCAGCTACTCGGCCTCGTCGCTGCCATGGACGACGACACGGTCACGCTGTTCGACCCCGGCCAACGCCAGCAGGCGCAGGTACCGCGCAGCCTCGCCGAGGCGGTGCCGGCGGGCGCCGTGACGGTGACCGTTCGTGTCCAGCTGCCGGTCCCGCACGGGATCGATGAAAACGTGCTGCGGCGCTGGGTCGCCACCCTGACCGACGAGGTCGTCCGTGAACGGGCGTACGCCGCGCTGGCCGAGGCGGGGCTGGACGAGGGCGCCGCGTTGCCCGTCACCAGCGTCGATGTCGAGCCCGTGGCCTCAGGAACGATCTGCCTGTGCGGGGCGCGCACGCCGGCGCCGCCCGGCACGCAGCTGCAATGCGCGTCCTGCGGCCGCACGGCGGTGGCGGCGCCCCTTTCTCGCTGACCTCTCAGCGGACGCGCAGCGCCCGCGGGTGGGGCTGCGGAGCGTCGTCGCCGTTCTGCGGGTCGCGCGCGCCGGGAACGAACATCAGCGCGCCGATCACCAGCACCCCCAGCAGCGAGCCGCCGAGCAGCACCAACCGTGAACCAAACGTGGCAGCGAGCGGACCCACCACCGCGAAGCTCAGCGGCAACAGACCCAGCGAGGTCAGCCAGTCGACACTCGACACCCGCCCCAGCAGCCGTCGGGGCACGTGTCGCTGGAGCAGCGTCGTCCAGGCGATGTCGGCGTAGGCGAACATGCCGTTGAGGATCAGGCTGGCGAGGACGGCCTGCCAGACCGCCGTCATGAGCCCGTAGACGGCCAGCATCCCCACGGCAACGATCTCGGCCAGGTACATGGTGGTGACGAAGCGCCGTGGCAGGTCGAGCTGACCGACCAGCAGTGACATCGTGATCGAGCCCACCCCGCCGAAGGCCAGCACGGTGCCCAGGTAGTAGGCCGCCTGCGACGGCGTCAGGCCCATCTCGTTGCGCAGGATGAACGGCAGCAGCATGTCGACCGGACCGGTGTACGCCAACAGGCCGAACAGCGCTCCGACCAGCCACACCCAGCACCAGCGATGGGATCGCACGAAGCCAAGACCCTCCCGGACACCGGCCAGCGTGCCGGTCAGGGAGCGGTCGGCCGGTGCCTCGCTGGCAACACGCCGGTAGCGGATACGGGCAAGGAGCACCGCCGACAGCGCGAAGGTGACGCCGTCGAGCAGGAAGGCACCGCCCGGACCGGCCGCTCCCACGATGATGCCGCCCACCGCTGGGCCGAGCAGCCGTGCCATCGCCGGACGGGCGGTCCCGAAGAAGGCGTTGGCCTGCGGCAACTCGGAGTCCGGGATCAGGTCCGGCACGATGGAGCTGGCAGCGGGGTTAAAGAAGGCGTTGCTGATCCCGACCAGCGCACCCAGGATCAACAGGTGCCACAGTGCCAGCGCTCCAGTGACCGACAGTAGGCCGATCGCAGCCATCGCCACGGCTCGCACCACATCGGCCGCGATCATCAGATGCCGGCGTTCGAAATGGTCGCTGGCCCAACCGCCGACCAGCAGCATCAAGACCTGAGCGCCGGTCCAAACCAGCCCGACCATCGCCATCGCGGTGGGGATGTTGCTCAGGTCGTAGACCTGCAGCGGCAGCGCCACGATGAAGACGCCGTCACCGAACAGCGACACCAGCGCACCACCGACCAGGAACCGGTAGTCGCGGTGCCGCAGGGGCCGCAGTATCCGGAAGCGCGCGGGGCTCAACGCCTCGTCACCGGCGCACGACCTCGCAGATGCTGTCTCCTTCGTGTCTGCATGGAGCGGAAACGGTAGAACGCTGTGCAGTCTTGGCGATCTCGCCTTCCGGGAACGCATCGGAAGGTGGCAGCGACGTACCCCGTCTCGCGTCCCCCGTTCACGCAGCAGTCTAGTGAAAAGGGGACCCCGCCCGTACTCCGCTCAGCCGCTGGCGGTGGCTGTGGTCTGAAAGGCCGCGCGCAGCTGCCGCAGCTGGCGGCGCACGGCTGCCGGCCCCGAGACAGCGTCCCGCCGGGCGACGGCGACCCTGGCGTCGAGCAGTGCTTGTGTGCCGTCCAGTTCGGGCACCAGCTCGGCCAACTCTGGCGGCGTCAGGTCCGCGAGGTCGATGCCGCGCTCATCACAGGCCGCCACGACAGCGCCGACTCGCTCGTGAGCGACTCGAAAGGCGACTCCCCGCCGGACCAGCTCCTCGGCGACATCGGTGGCTAGCGCGCCACCGCCGCCGGCGACGGCGGCCAGCCGCTCGGCGTCGAAGCGCAGCGTCGCTACCATGCCGGCCATGGCCGGCAGCGCCAGGCGCAGCGTGTCCACGGCGTCGAACACCGGCTCCTTGTCCTCCTGCAGGTCCCGGTTGTAGGTCAGTGGAAGGCCCTTGAGGGTCACCAGTAACGACACCAGGTCACCCACCAGGCGGCCGGTCTTGCCGCGCACCAGCTCCGCCACGTCGGGGTTGCGCTTCTGGGGCATGATCGACGAGCCCGTCGAGAAGGCGTCGCCGACCGTGGCCCAGCCGAACTCGGTGGACGACCACAGCATCACCTCCTCGCCGAGACGGGACAGGTGCACGCCAACCAGCGCGGCCGCCGCCAGGAACTCCACGGCGAAGTCGCGATCGGCCACCGCGTCCATCGAGTTGGGGGCCGCCGCCGTGAACCCGAGGCGCTCGGCGTAGCGCGCGGGGTCGACCCCCAGACTGACGCCGGCCAGCGCACCCGAACCCAGTGGTGAGGCGTCCAGGATCCGCCGGCGAGCGTCGCCCAACCGCCCGCAGTCGCGCTGCGGCGCCCACGCGTGGGCCAACAAGTGATGGCCGAGGGTGACGGGCTGCGCGCGTTGCAGGTGGGTGTAGCCCGGCACGAGCCAGTCCGCGCCCGCCTCGGCCTGGGTGGCCAGCGCCTCCTGCACGGTGCGGATGTCGCCGGTCAGATCCTCGATGGCGGCGGCCAGGTACAGCCGCAGGTCGGAAGCGATCTGGTCGTTGCGGCTGCGACCCGCACGAAGGCGCCCACCCGCCTCACCTGCGAGCTCGATCAGGCGCCGTTCCACGGCGCCGTGCAGATCCTCGTCACCGTCGGCGAAAGCGAATGTGGCCCCCGCCAACTCCTCGCCGATGGTGGCCAGGCCGCCCGTGATCGCGCCGTGGTCGTCGGTGGTGAGCAATCCCAAGCGCAGCAACTCGTCGGCGTGGACCCGTGACCCCGCAAGGTCATAGGGCCACAGCCGCACGTCGAAGTGCACGGAACGCCCCAGCTGGAAGGCTGCGGCGTCAGGCTGCTCGGTGAACCGTCCACCCCACAGCCGCCCCTCGGTCACGGCTGCCCTTTCAGTGGCGCTCCAGATCCAGATGCGGGTCCTCGGGATCGGCGACGAGGCGCGCGGCACCGCCCACCGGGAACGTGAACAGCGGGTTGGTGTGGCCAACGTCGGCGTTGGCGACCACCGGGACGCCACGCAGCTGGGGAGTGCGCGCCACGAGTTCGCTCAACGACCGTCGAGTAACGCCGCTGCCCCGCTGAAAGCGGCCGATCAGCAGCCCAGCCAGGTCGCCGGCCTCAGGCTGGTGCAGCAACGATTGCAGCCGGCGGGCGAAGTCGTCTGCGTGGCTGTGCTCGTCGTCCTCAACGACCAGGACAGCCCCGCCCAGCGATGGCCACCAGCGCGTGCCCTGCAAGAGGGCCAGCGTGGACAGGTTGCCGCCCAACAGCCCGCCCTGCGCCGTGCCGGGTTGCAACACCCACCAGCCGTCGGTGTCGAGGACTTGGCGATCGTCCTGATCGGCGAACCAGGCGTCATCGGTCCAGTGGCGCGCCGGGCGGATCATCACCGGCGCCTCGTCGAACAGGCAGGCGCGGAACCAGTCGAGGGTCTGCTCGGCATGGTCGCGCATCCCCAGCGTCGACCAGTGCGGTCCTGAATAGGTCACCAGGTCGGCGCCGGCGAGGATGGCGTGCTGCAGCACCGTGATGTCGCTGTAGCCACAGAAGGGCTTGGGGTTCGCCCGGATCAGCTCCAGGTCCAGGCCGTCCAACAGCTGGTTGGCGTTGTAGCCGCCGATGAACGTCAGAATCGCGTCGACCGCAGGATCGGCGAAGGCGGCGTGCAGGTCGGCCAGGCGGGACGCCGGTGACGACGAGGCGAAGCGGTCGAGCTCGTCGACGCGCTCGCCGAAGGTCACCCGCAGGCCCAAATCGGCGGTCCGCTGGTCGGCGATCGCCCGCCATGGCTGCGGGATGGCCGCCATCGACCGCGATGGGGCCACCACCCGCAGGTGCGATCCCGATCGCAGCTTGGCCGGGACGGTGGCGGTCACCGCGAGCCCTGGCGGCGGGCCCAGACCTTTGTCGGCAGCCCCCACAGCTTGACGAAGCCCTCTGCCTGGGTGTGGTCGAACCGGTCCGAGGCGTCGTAGGTGGCCAGGTCGTGGTCGTACAGACCGCTGTCACTGCGGCGGCCCGTGACCCAGGCCGAGCCCTTGAACAACGCCATCCGCACCTCGCCGCTCACCACGGGCTGGGACGTGGCGATGAAGGCGTCGATGGCTTTCTTCAGCGGCGTGAACCACAGCCCGTTGTAGATCAACTGGGCGTAGCGGCCCTCCAGCGCCCGCTTCTCCGCCGCCAGCTCCTGCTCCAGGCACAGATCTTCCAGGTCCCGGTGCGCGGTCAGCAGGGTGATCGCGCCGGGGCACTCGTAGATCTCACGGCTCTTGATGCCGACGAGGCGGTCCTCGAGCATGTCGATGCGCCCGACGCCGTGCGCGCCGGCGCGCCGGTCGACCTCGGCGATCAGGTCGACCAGCTCCAGGTGCTTGCCGTCCACGGCCACCGGCTGGCCGCCTTCGAAGGTGAGGGTGAGCTCCTCGACCTCGTCGGGCGTGTCGACCAACGCGGCCGAGCGCTCGTAGACCTCCTCGGGCGGCGAGGCCCACGGGTCCTCCAGGATCCCGCACTCGGCGGTGCGCCCCCACAGGTTCTCGTCGATGGAGTAGGGGGAATCCCGGCGCACAGGGACGGGGATGCCACGCTCCTCGGCCCAGGCGATGGCGCCGTCCCGGTTCATCCCCCACTCGCGGATGGGGGCTTCGACGGTCAGGTCGGGAGCAATCGCCATCGCGGTGACTTCGAAGCGGACCTGGTCGTTGCCCTTGCCGGTGCAGCCGTGCCCGACCGCCTGCGCACCGGTCTCGCGGGCGACACGGACCAGGTGGCGGGTGATCAGCGGCCGCGAGAGGGCCGACACCAGCGGGTACTTGCCCATGTACAGCGCGTTGGCGGCGATCGCCGAGGCGACGAAGTCGTCGGCGAACTCGCTGCGCGCGTCGACCACCACCGCCTCCACCGCGCCGCAGTCCAACGCTCGCCGGCGAATGCGCTCCATCTCGCCGCCGCCCTCACCCTCAGATCCCCGCCCACCGGCGGCGGCTACGCCGCCGCCCTCACCCTGCTGGCCGAGATCGATGGCGCAGGCGACGACCTCGTAGTCCTTGTGTTCGGCCAACCACCGGATGGCCACAGAGGTGTCCAAACCCCCGGAGTAGGCCAGCACCAGGCGGGGGGTGGCCGACGTGGTCACGCGGTTCGCTCCTTTAGCTGTCGCAGGCGGTCGGCGACGGCACGGCCACCGACGCCCTGGCGTGCCACCACCAGCAGCGTGTCGTCGCCCTGAACGGTGGCGAGGACGCCGGGCAGGCCGGCGCCATCGATCGCCGAGCCAACGGCGGCCGCGGCGCCGGGAGGCGTCCGCACGACGGCGAGGTTGCCGCTGGCGTCGATCGCGACGACGAACTGGCGCAGCAGCTGCGCCAACTCGCCCGCCTCCGGCACCGCGTAGGCGTTGCGGCCGTCGGCCCCACGAACCTTGTTGATGCCGAGCTCCTCAAGGTCGCGGCTGACGGTTGCCTGGGTCACGGGCACCCCGGCGCGGGCTAGCAGCGCCACCAGATCCCCCTGGGACTCGACGGCGTTGGCCGCCACCAGCTCGCGCACGAGGCGCCGGCGCTGCGGTCGGTTCACGAAGCGCCGGCACCTTCCCGCTCGACCTGCGCGAGGGCCCCGGCCAGCCGGGCGGCCATCGCGTCGACATCGTCGTCGTCGACGATCAGCGCCGGAGCCAGCCGCACAGCGTCCGGCGTCACGTCGTTGATCACCAGGCCCCATTGCAGGGCGGCGGCGGCGACCTCGCCGGCGACCGGCGCAGTGAGCACGAGCGCCTGCAACAACCCCCTGCCGCGCGTTCCTGCGACGAGATCGTTGTTGGCACCGAGATCGGCGAGCCGCTCGGTCAGGCGCCTGCCCATCTCGCCGGCCCGGGCCACGAGGTCCTCGGTGTCGATGGTGGCAAGCACTGCGTTCGCCGCGGCCGCGACGACGGGTCCGCCGCCGAAGGTGCTCGCGTGGTCGCCGGGCCCGAAGGCGCCGGCTGCCACTCCCCGGACGACGATCGCGCCGATCGGTAGGCCGTTGGCCAGCGCCTTGGCCAGGCACACGACGTCAGGCGTCACCCCTGCCGTCTGCCAGCCGTACCACGCCCCCAGCCGGCCCACGCCCGTCTGGACCTCGTCGGCCACGAGCAGGGCGCCGTGGCGGTCACAGGCGTCGCGAGCGGCCGCGAGCACCGCGGCGGGGACGGGCCGGACCCCGCCCTCGGCCTGGAGCACCTCCACCCACACCGCGCAGGTGTCGTCGTCGACCGCGTCCTCCAGCGCCTGGGGGTCGTCGTGGGGGACGTGGGTGACCCAGCTGCCCAGCGGCTGGAACGGCGTGTGCTTGGCCGGGTCGCCGGTGAGCAGCAGCGTCCCCAGCAGCCGGCCATGGAAGCCGCCTTGGAGGGCCACGACCTTGACCTTGGCGGGGTGGAGGCGCTTGCCGTGGCGGCGGGTCAGCTTCAGCGCCGCCTCGTTGGCCTCGGCGCCGGAGTTGGCGAAGAACGACCGTCCGTCGGGCCAGCCCAGCGTCACGGCCAACCGCTCGGCCAGCTCGACCTGTGGGGCGGTCAGGAACAAGTTGGAGACGTGGACGAGGCGTTGGATTTGCGCGGTGACGGCGGCGGTGACCGCCGGATGGGCGTGGCCCAGCGACGTGACGGACAGCCCGGACAGGAAGTCCAGGTGCTCGCGCCCGTCGGCGTCGAACAGCCGGGTGCCGCGCCCCCGGACGAACTCGACCGGTCGACGGCGGTACACGGGCAGCAGGGCGGCAGCCTCCCGCTCGGCCAGGGTCGGAGCCGCCGTTCCTGGAGCCGTCACGGTGTCACCATCGTGCCGACGCCGTCGTCGGTGAAGATCTCCAGCAGCAGCGCGTGGTCCACGCGGCCGTCGAGCAGGTGGGCGCTGGCCACGCCGCCGTCGAGGGCGGCCACGATCCCCGCCACCTTGGGGACCATCCCGTCGGAGAGGCCGCCGCCGGTCAGCAGTCGCCGCAGCTCGCTGAGGCCGACGCGTGACAGCAGCGCGGCGTTGGGGGTTGTGAAGTCGGTGTACAGGCCGGCGACGTCCGTGAGGTAGACGACCTTGTCCGCGCCGAGTGCCACGGCGATCGCGGCGGCAACCTCGTCGGCGTTGATGTTGTGCTCTGAGCCTTCGGCGTCGCGTCCGATCCCGGCGACCACGGGCACCCGGCCCGCGTCGAGCAGCGCGGTGACGACGCCGGGAGCCACGCGGTCCACGGTTCCCACCAGCCCCAACCCGGGCACGGGGGTGACGGTGAGCAGCTCCCCCACCTCCCGGCCGACGCCGGCGGCGGGTGCGCCCGCGGACAACAGGGCGGCGACCAGTTGGGGATTGACCTCGTCGAGCAGGGCGGAGCGCACGACGTCGAGCATCGCCGCGTCGGTCACCCGCCGGCCGGCGACGAACGCGGGCACCAGGCCGCGCCGGCGGGCCAGCGCCGAGATCTGCGGCCCGGCACCGTGGACGACGACGACCCGAACCCCGACGACGTGCAGCAGCGCCACGTCGGCCGCGAACGTCCCGGTGCCGGCGGAACGGTCGAGCATCGCGCTGCCGCCGTACTTGACCACGAGGGTGCGTCCGGCCCAGCGGTTGATCCACGGCAGCGCCTCGCGTAGCACGCGCGCCTTACCCTGGGCGGCCGCCAGGCGAGCGGTCAGTGCGGCCGGGGCCACGGTGGCGCTCACGTGGTGTAGGCGGAGTTGAAGCGGACGTAGTCCACCGACAGATCGCAGGTCAGGAAGGTCGCCTCCGCGTCGCCGGCGCCGAGGTCGATGCGGACGTCGACGGCGTCGCCCTGCAGCGCCGCCGCGGCTCCGGCGCGGTCGAACCCCGCGGCGACACCGGATCGGCAGACCGTCACGTCGCCGAACGCGACCGTGATGCGCGACGGGTCGATGCGCACCGGCCCGGCTCCGATGGCCGCGAGCACCCGGCCCCAGTTGGGGTCGCGACCGGCGATGGCGGTGCGGAACAGCACGCTGCCGGCGACGGCGCGGGCGACGCCCAGCGCGTCGTCCTCGCTGGCCGCTGTAGTGACGCGGAGCCGCACAAGGATGTGCGCCCCCTCCCCGTCGCGCACCATCGCTTCGGCCAGGCGACCGCAAACGTCGGTGAGCCCGGCAGCCAGCGCCTCGTCGGACGGCGGCTCGGGCGCGGTGCCGGTGGCCAGCAGGATCACCGCGTCGTTGGTGGACATGCACGCGTCGACCGAGATGCGTCCGAAGGTGCGGGCAACGACGTCGCGCAGGAGCGGGTCCAGCCCGCCATAGGGCGCTGGCGCGTCGGTGGTGAGCACGCACAGCATCGTGGCGAGCTCGGGGGCGAGCATCCCGGCGCCCTTGGCCATGCCGCCGACGGTGCAGCGGCCGCTGGCGTCGGAGACGGCGACGGCGGCCTGCTTGGCGAAGGTGTCGGTCGTCAATATCGCCCGAGCCGCGTCGCCCCCGCCGCTGCGGTGCAGTGCGGCGCAAAGCCCGGGCAGCGCCCCGGTGAACGGCGTCGACGCAATCGGTTCTCCGATCACCCCCGTGGAGCACACCAGCACGTCGGTCGCCGGGCAGCCCAACTCGGCGGCGACGAGGGCGGCGGACCGCTCCGCCAACGCCATCCCGTCCGGGCCAGTGCACACGTTGGCGCTGCCGGAGTTCAGCAGCACCGCCCTGGCGCGGCCGTCGGCGGCGTGGCGGGCGGTGACCTGCACCGGCGCTGCGGTGACCTGGTTGCGCGTCTGCACTGCCGCCGCCGCGACGCTGCGGTCGGCCGCCACCAGGGCGATGTCGGGTTTGCCGCTGCGCTTGAGGCCGGCGGCCATGCCGGCCGCGGTGATCCCGGGAACCGTGCAGACGCCGCCGTCGAGCGGTTCGAGCAGCATCGGAGCAGCGGACACCTCGGTCCCCGGCTCGCTGGTGGCGCTCATGGGTACATCCCCGCGACCGGCAGGCCCGTCGCCTCTGGGAGCCCGCACAGCAGGTTCGCGTTTTGGATTGCCTGGCCGGCGGCGCCCTTGACGAGGTTGTCCAGCGCACAGGCGACGGTGACGCGCCCGGTGCGCGGGTCGACCGCGACGCCGATGGCGGCCGAGTTGGCGCCGCGCGTGTAGGCGGTCTGCGGCCACGAACCCGGTGCAACCACGCCGACGAAGGGCTCGCGGGCGTAGGCCTGCGCGAACTTCTCGGTCACCGCCTCGGCATCGACCTCGTCGAGGAGGCCGGCGGTGACTGTCACCAGCATGCCCCGCGCCAGGGGCAGCAGAACAGGTGTGAACGTCACCGTCGCCGGCGTTCCGGTCAGCCGGTCCCACGCCGCCTCGATCTCGGGGGTGTGACGGTGCCCTGGGGTGGCGTAGACCGCGACGTTGCCCGCGGCGTGGCTGGCGTGGAGGTCGTCGCGCAGGCCCTTGCCCGCACCGGAGGTTCCGGACAGCCCGGTGATGTGCACCGAGCCTGGCTTCACCAGGCCCGCCAGGGGGGCGAGGGCGAGCAGAGCGGCGGTTGGGTAGCAGCCGGGGTTGGCGACCAGCGCTGCCCCCGCCAGGTCGTCGCGGAACAGCTCGGGCAAGCCGTAGGGAGCCGGTGTCAGCTCGGGACAGGGATGGGCCTGTCCGTAGGCCACGGCGAAGGTGCCCGGATCCAATCGGTAGGCCCCGGACAGGTCGACGACGCGAATGCCGGCGGCCACCAGCGGCGGCGCCAGCTGCAGGCTCGCCTCGTGCGGTGTGGCGAGGAAGACCAGCTCGCACGCGTCGAAGACCCCGGCTTCGGCTGGCTCGACGAGGCCCGCGAGGCCGAGGTTGGGAAACGCCTCCGCCAACGGCCGACCGGCGCTCGCCCGCCCGGCGACCGTCCGCAGCGACAGCGCCGGAGAGCCGCTCAGCAGGCGCAGCAGCTCACCTCCAGCGTAGCCGGAGCCGCCCACTACACCGACCTGGACACCCACGCCGTGACCGTACCGGTCGCTGCATAGTTATGCAAGGGCGGTGGCGGCGTCCGCCCCGAAGTCAGGTCAGCAGGAACAGCAGCAGCGCCTTCTGGCTGTGCAGACGGTTGGCGGCCTGCTCGAACACCACGCTGTTGGGACCGTCCATCACCTCCGGGGTGATCTCCTCGCCACGGTGCGCCGGCAGGCAGTGCAGGACCAGGGCGTCGGACTTGGCGGCCTGCATCACCGAGGCACCGACCTGGAAGGGGCCTAAGACTTGGGTCCGCGCGTGGTTCTCCGATTCCTGGCCCATCGAGGTCCACACGTCGGTGTAGACGGCGTCGGCGTCGCGCGCGGCTTCCAGCGGGTCGTTGGTCACCGTGATCCGCCCGCCGGTGCGCGCGGCTACGTCAGTCGCCTGGCGGACGACCTGCGGATCGGGTTCGTAGCCCGCTGGGGTGCCGACGGCGACATGCATGCCGGCCATCGCCCCGGCCTCGAGCAGGCTGTGCGCGACGTTGTTGCCGTCGCCCAGGTAGCTCAGCTTCAACTCGTGCAGATCGCCCTTGTGCTCGCGGATGGTCTGCAGATCGGCCAGCGCCTGACAAGGGTGGCTGAAGTCCGACAGGGCGTTGATCACCGGGATCGAACCCGCGGAGGCCAACGTCTCCAGCCGCGACTGGGCAAAGGTGCGTACGACGAGCGCGTGCAGGTAGCCCGACAGCACCCGGGCGGTGTCTTCGACGGTCTCACCGCGTCCGAGCTGCAGCTCGCCGGCGGACAGAACCACCGCCTTGGCGCCCAGCTCGCTGATGCCGACCTCGAACGACACCCTGGTCCGCGTCGATGGCTTCTCGAAGATCATGCCGATGGATAGGCCCTGCAGATCCGATCCGTGCCCACCTGTAGACGGGCGGTGCCGACCTGTGCCGTCTGTGGAGCGCTGCCGGTTGACTTTCAGCTCGTCGGCCAGGTCCAAGACCTTGGCCAGCTCCTCGACGGACAGTGCGTCGACGGTGAGGTAGTCCCGCTTGGTCACAGCTGCTCTCCTGGCGGAGGGTTAGAGTCGGTCTGCTGCGGGGTCTCCGCGACTTCCCGCAGCCGTTCCACGAAGGCGGCCAGGTCGAACGGCTTGTCGAACACGTTGCGCCGGCCGAGCCGTTGTCGTGCCTCTGCAGCGGCCTGAGGCTTGCCGGTCACCACGATGACCGGGACGTCGGCGTGCTCGGAGGCCAACTGGTCGAGGACCCGCAGACCGCCCACGTCGGGCATCATGATGTCCAAGACGAGTGCGGCGGGATGCAGCACCTGCAGCTTGAGCAGTCCTTCAAGGCCGTCGCCCGCCGTGCGCACTTGAAAGCCCTCGGCCGACAAGATGTCGACCATGAGCTCGCGGACGCCACGATCGTCCTCGATGACCAGCACGAGGGGTCCACCGGTGCCGGATGCGTCGTCGCTCACGTTCCACCTCACGCCTCGTCCAAGATCCGGTGGACACAGCATGCCGTGCCGGCTGGAGGATCAGCGTCGTTGATCTTGCGCGGCGGCGCCAGCCGAGTCGTCGCGTCGCAGCCGCCCGTCGACACGCCTGGCCACGGCTTGCTCGATCGAGGTGATCGCGGCTTGCTCGTCGATCTCGTTCAACGCGCCGTCACCAGCCTCCAACCGCAAGGCGTAGGCCAGGCTCTTGCGTCCCTCGCCGAGCTGCGGGCCGGTGAACACGTCAAACAGGCGGCACTCGCTGAGGCTGGGACCCGCGCCCTCGCGCACCGCTGCTTCCACCGCCGCCGCGGGCACGTCCGCAGCGATGAGTACGGCGACGTCGAAGCGCAACGGCGGTCGGGCGTCCGGCACGACGGCGGCGGCCAGCCGCACACCCTCCGCGGTCAGGAGGTCCAGGCGCAGCTCACCGGCGTGGGTGCGCGCAGGTAGCTGCAAAGCGGCGATGGTGCGCGGGTGCAGCTCGCCGACGACGCCGATCGCGGTCCCCTCCAGGCTCAGACGCGCCGTGCGGCCGGGGTGGTAGCCCGGCTCGGTGCCGGCCGCGACCTCCAGCAGCGGCAGCCCCACGGCCCTGCGGGCGGTGTCGGCGGCACCAAGGAGATCGGCGAGGTCGGCAGGGCGAGCCGGGCGGTCGTGGCGCAGCGCCTCGAAGTGGCCGCACGCCGCGAGCCCGAGCAGCAACGGCTCGGCAGGAAGGGTGATTCCGTCCGCTCCGCCGTCGGCGCCCGGCTCCTGCGGTGTCGGCGGCAGGAACACCGCCCCCACCTCGAACATCGCCACGTCAGCGGCCTGGCGGTTGACGTTGCGCCGCAGCGCGCGCAGCAAGCCCGGCAGCAGCGATGTCCGCAGCCGCGACTCCTCCTGTGACAGCGGATTGACCAGCGCGACGGTCTGGCGGCGCGGGTCGTCGGGCGGCAGCCCGAGCGCGTCGAGGTCGTTCGGGCCGATGAAGGGAAAGGTGATGGCCTCGGTCCAGCCGGCGCCTGCCAGCGCCTCGCGCACGCGGCGGCGAGCGGCGTGCGCAGGGCGACGACCGCCGGCCCGACCGCTACAGGGCACACGCTCGGGGATCTGCTCGTAGCCGTGCAGGCGCGCGATCTCCTCGTCGAGGTCCACCTCGATGCGCAGGTCCGGACGGTAGTCCGGCGGGGTGACCGCCAGCAGCCCCTCATTCGGTTCCAGTGCGCGACCGCCTTCGGCTACTTGAGCGCTCGGCTCCACCCTGCACTCGATGGATTCCAGCAGCTCGGCCTGCCGCTGGTCGGGCAAGTCCATGCCGAGGTGGCGGCGAACACGGTCGGTGCGCAGACGGATGACCTCCCGGGCCGCAGGCTGCGGCCACACGTCATCGGTGGCGATGATCCGCCCGCCGGCGACATGGGTCAGCAGCGCCGCGCAACGCGCTGCTCCGCGCAGCACCGTCTGCGGCGGCACCGTCTTCTCGAAGCGACTGGACGCCTCCGTGAACAGCTTGAGGCGTCGAGCAGTGCGCAGCACGGCCGTCGGCGAGAAGGCGGCGACCTCCAGCAGCACGTCTGTGGTCGTCTCGTCGACCTCGGTGCTGGCCCCGCCCATGACCCCGGCCAGCCCGACTGGGCCCGAGGCGTCGGCGATCACCAGGTCGCCGGGATCAAGCGCCCGTTGCACGCCGTCCAGCGTGACGACGGTTTCGCCGGTGGCTGCCTGCCGGACATCGATGCGTGCTCCGGCCAGCCGTACCAGGTCGTAGGCGTGGACCGGATGGCCCGTCTCCAGCATCGCGTGGTTGGTCGCATCGACGACGTTGGAGATCGGCCTCATCCCAGCCGCCGCCAGTCGGCGCTGCAACCATGCCGGCGAAGGGCCGACCGCCACCCCCTCGATGCGGGTGAGGCTGAAGCGCGGGCACCGATCCGGGTCGGCGATCGACACGGGGACTCCCGTCGCGGTGCCGAGCGGCAGCGATGGCAGCTCGGGCAGCCGCAGCTCGGCTCCCGTCAGGGCCGCCACGTCGTGGGCGACGCCGAAGATGGACAGCGCGTAGCCACGATCAGGGTTGATCTCCAGGTCCAGGACCGCGTCGTCCAGCTCAAGCCATTCGCTGAGATCCGCGCCCAGCGGTGCATCGGCTTCCAGCACCCAGATGCCGCGGTGGTCGTCGCCGACGCCCAGCTCGCGCGCGCTGGCCAGCATGCCGTTGGACACGACGTTGCGAATCGTGCGGCGCTCGATGCGGACCGCCCCCGGCAAGGTCGCTCCCGGCAGCGCGGCCGGCACCAGATCACCCACGGCGAAGTTGGAAGCCCCGCAGACGATCTCGTGATGCTCGCGACCGTCGTAGACGTCGACCAGTGACAGCTTGCTGCTGGGCACCGGCCCGATCGCCTCGACCCGGGCAACGACCACGCCACGGGTGCCCGCCGTCGGGCGGTGGATGGCCTCGACGACCAAGCCGCCGAGCGTCAACGTGGAAGCCAGCTGCTCAGCGGACAGGCCGGGGTCGACCGAGCGGTGCAACCAGGACAGCGGTACGCGCACGACGATGCTTTCGGAAAGGGGCGGCGCAACGCGCCGCCGGTTGGCTAGAAGGAGGAGAAGAACCGCAGGTCGTTGTCGGCGAACGAGCGCAGATCGTCGATGCCATGGCGCAACATGGCCACCCGCTCGACGCCCATGCCGAACGCGAACCCGCTGGACTGCTCGGGGTCGTAGCCGGCCATGCGCAGGACGTTGGGGTGCACCATTCCCGACCCGAGCAGTTCCACCCAATCGCCGACGGCGGGCACCCAGGCGTCCACGTCTGCCGAAGGTTCGGTGAAGGGGTAGTGGTCGGGGCGCATGCGAATCCGCGCGCCTGGGCCGAACAGGCCGCGACACAGCTCCGCCAGCGTCCCGCGCAGGTCCGCGAACGACAGCCCCTCGTCGACGGCCAGGCACTCCATCTGATGGAACACCGGCAGGTGCGTCGCGTCGGCGGTCTCCTGGCGGTAGGTGCGCCCCGGCACCGCGATGTAGACGGGCGGGCCCTGCGCCAGCATGGTGCGGGTCTGCATCGGCGAGGTGTGGGTGCGCAGCAGCACCGACCCGGGTGGGTCGGCGGGGTTGGGGGGTTGCACGTAGATGGTGTCGTGCATCCCGCGCGCGGGATGGTCCACGGGAATGTTCATGGCCTGGAAGTTGAACCAGTCCGTCTCCACCTCCGGCCCCTCCACCGCGGTGAAGCCGAGGTTTGCCATCACGTCGACCATCGCGTCGATGGTCTCGTGAATGGGGTGCAGGCTGCCGCGCCGGGCCGTGCGCGCCGGCAGGGTCACGTCCACGGCCTCGGCGGCGAGCACAACGCGGTCGCGCTCCTCGGTCAGGACCGCCCGGCGCTGCTCCTCGAGTTCGGCCAGCGCGGCGCGTACCGCGTTGATGCGGGCGCCCACATCGCGCCGCTGCCGCTCGTCCAGCCCCCCGAGCGTGCGTTGCACGGCGGTCAGCGCGCCCCGTCGGCCCACCAGCGAGGCCTTGGCGGCGTCCAGCTCGTCGAGGCTGGAGGCGGCGGCGAACCGCTCGCGTCCCTCGTCGAGCAGCGGCTCGGGATTCGCTGGTGGTGCCTGGCTCATCGTTTCCTGTCCTCATGTGGCGAAGCGGTAGGACCTACGATCTTTGTGATCTCGATGCCGGCCAACTCCAGCCCGCCCTGTGGGAGCGCGAAGTGGAAGCTGGCACCATTGCCCGGCGGGCTGGTGGCCCACATCCGCCCGCCGTGCGCCTCCACGATGCCCTTGGTGATGTACAGGCCGAGTCCCGTGCCGCTGCGCCGCTCCCCAATGCGCCGGAAGAACTTGGTGAAGATGTGCGTCAGAAACTGTTCGGGCACGCCGCCACCGTGGTCGCTCACGGTGAACACCACCTGTTCGTCAGCGACGGCGGCGCTCAGGCGGATCGGTCCCGCACCGTACTTGAAGGCGTTCTCGATCAGGTTGGTGAAGATCTGCGCGACCTTGTCAGGATCGGCGTACAGCTGGGGGACCTCGACGTCAAAGTCCACCTTCACCTCGCTGTCGGTCTGCTCGGCCTGCAGCCGTTCGGCCACACGCGCGGCGACCGCCGGCACATCGACCATCTGACGGCGCAGCTGCAACCGCCCCGCGTCGATGCGGCTGACGTCGAGCAGCTCACCCAGTAGGCGCGTCACGCGGTCGGCGTCCTCATTGATGGTGGCCAGCATGTGGCGCTTCTGGTCGTCAGTGAAGCGATCCCACTTGACCAGCAAGGTCTTGGTGAAGCCCTTCACCGACGTCAGCGGTGAGCGGATCTCGTGGCTGACCGTCGCCACCAGGTCACTGCGGGCGGCGTCGAGCCGTTCGTTGGCGTCGGCGCGGCGCAGCACCAGCACGAGGTAGGTCAGCCGGCCGTGCTCGTCGCTGTGGCGCGCCGCGGTCAGCGTGACGGGACGCGCCCCTCGGTTGGCGATGAGCAGGCTCAGGTCGACCATCGGCAGGCGCGGGCGCAGCCGCGCGTCGCCTTCCAGCGGTCGCAGCCGGGCCCACCAGTTGGTGCCCGCGTCGTCGGTCAGGACCAGCACCTTGCGCGCGGGCTCGCCGACCACCTCGGCGGCGGCCCTGCCCAGCAGCCGACCGGCCAGCCGCGAGCAGAACACGATGCGGCCGTCGGCGCCCACGACGACGACCGGATCTGGCAGCAGATCCAGTACCGCGCCGTCGGCAAGGTCCGTCATGGACGTGTTCTACCCCTCTACGCCGCTGCCAGCGCACCGTCCACTCCGCCGACGGGCCATCTCGTAGGTGACGACGGCCACGGTCGCGGCCAGATTGAGCGACTCGGCGTGACCGCGGTAGCCCTCGCGGGGCTCGCGCGACAGCGGGACCGCCACCACGTCGTCGCAGCGCCGACGCACGTCAGTGCCGAGCCCATGGGCTTCGCTGCCAAAGACCACGGCGACGCGACCGCCCAGCTCGGCGGCGGTGTGCGCAACGGTCCCATCGGCGGCAGCTGCGACCAGGCGCAGCCCCGCCGCCGCGCAGGCGTCCGCGACGGTGGTGAAGGCGACATCGCGAATCACCGGTAGGTGGAACAGCGATCCGGCCGACGCCCTGACCGCCTTGGGGTTGCGCGGGTCCACGCTGCCGCTGGTCAACACGACCGCGTCCACGCCGGCGGCGTCCGCCGTCCGCAGGATCGTGCCGAGGTTGCCGGGGTCGCGGACCTGGTGCAGGACCACCACCGTCGACGCGTTGGCGAGCACCGACCGCAGGTCGGGATGGCTCAGCGTCGCCACGCCCACCAGTCCCTGGGGGGCGACGGTGGTCACCAGGCTGGCCAGCACCGCGTCGTCGACCTGCAGGACCTGCGTACCGGCCCGCGACGCGCGTGCGGCCACCTCGGCGATGCTGCCGCCGGCTGTGGAGCGGACGAACAGCCGCTGTAGGTGGCCGATGGCTTCGGCGACCACCTGCGGTCCCTCGACCAGGAACGCCTCGTCGCGGCGCACCCGGCCGTGGCGCCGGGCCAGCCGCCGTGCGGCACGGACCGCCGGGTTGTCCGTGCTGGTGATGACCGCCATGGTCGCGCCCGGCCCGCCGGGCGTGCGGACTAGCTCAGCGCCGTCTTCGCGACGCCGACCAGCGACTTGAAGGTCGCCGGGTCGCGAACGGCCAGGTCGGCCAGCACCTTGCGGTCGATGTCGACCTCAGCCAGCTTGAGCCCGTTAATGAAGCGGCTGTAGCTCAGACCCTCCTGGCGAGCCGCGGCGTTGATGCGGGTGATCCACAGCTTGCGGAAGTCGCTCTTGCGCCGCCGGCGGTCGCGGTACTCGTAGCGCATCGCATGCAGCACCGACTCGTTGGCGATGCGGTAGCGGCGGCTGCGTGCCCCCCGGAATCCGCGGGCGCGGTCCAAGACCGTGCGGCGGTGCTTGCGCCCGTGAACGCCTCGCTTGACGCGGGCCATGAGTGCTCTCCTTGACGAACGAGGTGGTCAGTTGCCGCGCAGCAGCTTGCGGACCTGGGCGGCGTCGCCGCCCGTCAGCTCGCTCATCCCCGACAGGCGGCGCTTCCGCGCGGCGGTCTTCTTCTCGAGCATGTGGTTCTTGTTCATCTTGCGGTGCAGGACCTTGCCGGTGCGCGTGACGCGGAACCGGTCCTTGGCGCCCGAGTGGGTCTTCTGCTTCGGCACGTCGTCTCCTGTCATGATCCGCCCCCCGCAACGACAAAGGCCACTGCGTGGCGGCAGCGGCCTGCACAACGCGGTACACGCCCTACAGGCGCGCCCGTTCCTGAGGGAACACGGCCGCTCCCACGCTCCCACTTGGCGAGTCTGCGTGCAGCGGCGTCACGCCGCGGCTCGGCACCGATCCTAGCAGCAGCGCCCCCAGGCGCCGGGCCGTCAACCAGGCGGGCGGCCCGGGTCGCGGCCAGGGATCCACAGACGGTCGGTCATGCGCTGGTTGGCCGCGCCTTCCTGGGAACCCAATGGTGGCGCCCCGGGGCTCGAGGGCGTCGCCTGGTCGGCCTGCGTCCCAACAGGCTGCTGGGCCGGCGTCCCGCCGGAGGCGCCTGCCTCCTCGCGCTCGGCCTGTACCTGGGCGACCTGCAGCTGGGCGACGCCCTGGCGCATCTGGGTGGCGAGCTCAACGGGAAGCCTCGCCCCCGCGGCCTCGGCCATGCCTCCCATCGCGTCGATCAAGATCCGCGCATCTGGCCGGCCCAGCTTCACCTGCGCGCCGGCGGCCAGCATGTTGTACGCCTCGGCGGCCAGAGCGACGGCGTCGGCGTCCCGCAGCTGTTCGAGGTAGGCCTGCATCTCCTCGGGTGAGGGCTGGCCGGGCAGGGTGGGATCAGTCATGCCGCAATCTTAGAGCCGGGCAGCCAAACCCACCCGCGCTCGGGTCGCGACAGCGACACCACCGGCCGCCAGAAGCCCGGGGTGGTGGGGATCCAGTACCGATTCGGTAGCGGATGCCCACCACCCCGGGTTGGGGCGCTCAGCCGAGACCGACCAGTCGCTGGTAGCCGGTGATCAGCGTCTCGCCGACCAGCAGGGACAGCAGTGCTGAGATCGCCAGGTACGGCCCGAACGGCAGCAGGTCCTTGCGGGCGCGCCGGCCGCTGCCCAGCAGCAGGATCGCCACGACCCCGCCGACCAAAAAGCCGCCGAAGATTCCGAGCAGCACGTGGCCCCAGCTCAGGTAGCCGAGGCCAACGCCGATGAAGGCGGCAAGCTTGACGTCGCCCATGCCCATGCCCTTGGGGCTGACCAGGGCGATGCCGAGCAGCACGGCGAAGGCGACGATCCCGCCGAGCAGGGCGCGAAGCGCCCAACCCGGCTGGCCGGTCAGCAGACCGGCGGCAACCAGCAAACCCAACAGGGCGGGGGTCAAGGGGTAGGTCAACCGGTTGGGGATCTTGCGTGTCTGGCCGTCGATCACGGCCACCACGACCAGGGTCCAGGCGAACAGCAGGTAGCCGGGCAGTGCCCAGGTGGCGCCAACGCGCCAGCCGACCAGCGCGAACAGCACGGCCATGGCCAGCTCCACCAGCGGATAGTGGGCGGCGATGGGAGAGCGGCAGGTTCGGCACCGTCCTCGCAGTAGTAACCACGACACCACCGGGATGTTGTCGCGCGCGGCGATCCGGCTGTCGCAGGCCGGGCAGGCGCTGGCGGGGCTCACCACGGAGCGCCTGGCGGGTACCCGGTGGATGACCACGTTGGCGAACGAACCGAAGGCAAGACCGAACACGGCGCAGATCACACCGACGAGCCACCCCATAGCTTCCGACTCTTCCTCGCCCGGGTGCGAGGCGCAGCCGGCTGTCCACAGTTTCGGCGGGCGGCGGGCGCGGCTGTAGCGGTGCAGCCAGTCCGGCTACTTCAAGTCGGCGAGCAAGCGGGCGGTCTCGATCGCCGCCATCGCCGCGTCCCAGCCCTTGTTGCCCAGCTTGCCGCCGGCCCGGTCGGCGGCTTGCTCGGCGGTCTCGGTGGTCAGCACGCCGAACGCCACCGGTACTCCGGTGGCCAACGCCACGCGCCCAACCTCGGCGGCCTGACCGGCTACGTAGTCGAAATGGGGCGTCTGTCCGCGAATCACCGCCCCGAGGGCGACGATCACGTCCAGGCGTCCGCTGGCGGCCAACCGCTGCACCACGAGCGGCAGCTCGAAGGCGCCCGGCACCCAGGCCAGCTCGATGTCGTCGTCGGCGACGCCGTGGCGGCGCAAGCAGTCGCTGGCGCCGTCCACCAGGGTCCGGACGATGACCTCGTTGAAGCGCGACGCGACGATGCCGACCCGCAGGCCGCTGCCGTCCAGCACACCCTGGTGGATCCTCACAACTCAGTGCCCTATCGCTTCGCTACTTGAGGACGGTTTTCCTCACTGCTCGGTGGTGGTCCTGGCGCCCGGCTCGACCAGTGAGGAGAACTCATGGCCGAGCTTGTCACGCTTGGACTGCAGGTAGCGCAGGTTCTCGTCGGTCGGAGTGGTCTCGATCGGCACCCGCTCGACGATCTGGAGCCCGTAGCCTTCCAGACCGGCGCGCTTGGCGGGATTGTTGGTCAGTAGCCGCAGCGTCGACAGGCCGAGGTCGACCAGGATCTGCGCGCCGGTGCCGTAATCGCGCAGGTCGGCGGCGAAGCCCAGCTCCAGATTGGCCTCCACCGTGTCGGCCCCGCCGTCTTGGAGCTTGTAGGCCTGCAGCTTGTGCATGATGCCGATGCCGCGACCCTCGTGGCCGCGGATGTAGACGATGACGCCCTCGCCTTCCTCGGCGATCTTGCGCATCGCGTCGTGCAGCTGGGTGCCGCAGTCGCAGCGCAACGACCCGAAGACATCACCGGTCAGGCACTCCGAGTGCATGCGCACCAGCACATCAGGCTTGCCGCTTGGTTCGCCGCGCAGCAGCGCGATGTGGTGATGACCGTCGTAGGCTGACTCGTAGCCGACCGCCGTGAACGGGCCGAACGGCGTGGGGATGACCGCCTCGGCGACCCGGTAGACCAGCCGCTCGTGACGGCGGCGGTAGGCGATGAGATCGGCGATCGACACCAGCAGCAGCCCGTGGTCGTCGGCGAAGCGGCGCAGCTGAGGCAGCCGGGCCATGGACCCGTCGTCGTTGACCACCTCGCACAGCACGCCGGCCGGAGCCAGCCCGGCCATGCGCGCCAGATCCACCCCAGCCTCGGTGTGGCCGGCGCGCTTGAGCACGCCGCCCTCGGCGTAGCGCAGCGGGAAGATGTGCCCCGGACGGGCGAGGTCGGCCGGCTTGGTGACCGGATCCACCAGGGCGCGGATGGTGGCGGCACGGTCGACGGCCGAGATGCCCGTGGTCACCCCGAAACGTGCGTCCACGGAGACAGTGAAGGCGGTGCGGTGGCGTTCGGTGTTGACCGGGACCATCAGCGGCAGCTCGAGCTCGTCGAGCCGCTCCCCCGTCATAGACATCACGATGACACCGGAGGTGTGGCGCACGAAGAACGCGATGGCCTCCGGCGTGACCGCTTCCGCGGCCATGATGAGGTCGCCCTCGTTCTCGCGATCGGCGTCGTCGACCACCACCACGATCTCGCCGCGCTTAATGGCGGCGATCGCGTCCTCGATGGCGGCGAACTGTTCGGACACCGGAGTTCACTCCTCGGCTCGGTAGACAGAAGCGCCGCCACCGCGTAGCAGGCGCTCGACGTACTTGGCGATGATGTCGACCTCCAGATTGACCGCGTCGCCGACACGGCGCTGCCCCAGCACCGTGACGGCGAGGGTATGCGGGATGAGGCCGACGCTGAAGGCGTCCTGTTCGGTGGCGGTCACCGTCAGCGAGGTGCCGTCGATGGTGATCGACCCCTTTTCGACCACATACGGCGCCAGGGCGGCGGGCAGTGAAACGCTCATGTTCGTCCACTGCTCCCGCGCTTCGACGGCCAGCACCTCGCCGATCCCGTCGACGTGTCCCTGCACCAGGTGACCGCCGAGACGGCTGCCAATCCGTACCGCAGGTTCGAGATTGACCGGCGCTCCCGGCGCCAAGGCGCCCAGCGCCGTTCGCGACAGCGTCTCGCCCATCAGGTCGCAACGAAAGCCCGGCGTCGACTCCAGTCGGGTGATCGTCAGGCAGCAGCCGTTGACGCTGATGGAGTCCCCGACGCGAGCGCCGGCCACCACCGTGGAGCACGCCACGGTGAGCACGGCGGCGCCGGCCGAACGCTCGACGGCGGCCACCGTTCCCAGCTCCTCGACGATCCCGGTGAACA